>CANRCX010000025.1 GCA_947629235.1 uncultured Bacilli bacterium
CTATTTTTCATTATAGGACATTTTGTTTTGTAAATGTTTTTAAAAAAATAGGACATTTTGTTTTGTAATTCACAAAAAAGTCAATTTTAACTAATTAAATATATTACTCTTTTACATAAAATCTTAATATTTTACTTTACTTAAATCAAAATTTATGTTAAATTATATTTGACTTAAAAAGAGGAGGCAAGTTTAAAATGGCAAAAAATTTATCAAATAGAAAAAATATGAGTTCACAAAATAGACCATTCTCAGAAAAAGCTACTAAGAAAACTCAAAAAGTTAACTTACAAGCAACAATGGTAAATGGTAAAAAAGTAAGACTTTCAACTAAAGAAATCAGAACAAACAAAAAGAATAAATAAATTTAGGGAAACCTAATTTTTTTATTCTTATTTTTTTATTTAATAATTTCTTGTTCAAGTATTAAATCAATATTATAGTGTTTTTTAACTTCTCTTTTAACTTTATTTATTAATTTTATTACATCACTACTTTTGGCTTCTCCATCACTAACTATAAAATTCGCATGTTTAGGACTAACATAAGCACCACCTATTTTATAATTTTTAAGTCCTAAATCATCAATTAATTTTCCAGCTGCAGCACCTGTAGGATTTCTAAATACACTTCCATTTGATGGATGAGTTAAATCTTGAGATGATATTCTTTTTTTAGTATTTTCAAGTATAATTTGTTTTAATTCTTCACTATCATACTCTTCTAATTTAAACTTACATGATAATATTATTTTATCTTTTTTAGTTTTTAATATAGAATTTCTATATTCAAATTTAAAATCTTCATTATTTAATTCTATTATTTCTTTTCCATTAAATACTCTAGCACTTATTAATACATTACTTATACTACTATTATAAGCACCAGCATTACCTACTACACTTCCACCAATAGTTCCTGGAATTCCACTTGCAAATTCTAATCCTTTATATCCCATATAAGATATTTCTGTTGCAAGTTTATTTATCATACATCCACTTTCTGCATACAAAATATTATCTTTAAGTTCATATTTATTAAATTTTTCTAGACTAATAATTATTCCATCATAATATTCAGGAAGAATTATATTAGATCCATTACCAATTACTAAATATTTATAATTATTTTGTTTAATTATATTATAAGATTTTATTAATTCATCTTCATTATTTGGTTTTATCATAGCAAAACAACTACAATCAAATCTAAATGTATTGTAGTCTTTTAAACTCGCGGTTTCTATTACTTCACAAATTTTTCTTAACTCATTAATCATTTATTTAAATACTCTTCAATACTTTCTCTACCTATAATATATGATGATATTTTACCATTTGTTATTTTAATTAATGTTATATCATTTATTTTAAGTTCATTTACATTTTTAGCTTTTGTATTTGCATTTTCACTTTTATATTTAGTATTTTTACTCATATCTACTTTATATACAGGTATTGTTTCATCTTCTAATAAAGAATTAATATATGGATCACTTGTAAAATCACTTTCATAATTATCAAATAATACATAATAATTTTTATCACTTCTATTAAATACTGTTCCAATTGGTATAAATTCATAATCAAATTCAGTATCACCTTTTACTGGAGCAGTATAACCTGCTTCAAATACTCCTAAACTTTTCATACCAAGTACCATTAAATAACATACTCCCATAAATACGAATACTCCTAATAGAGTATATCCAAATGACTTAATAGTATCAACAGTAGTTTCCTCTTTTTTATCTTTATTTCTAACTCTTTTTTGAGTTTTATACTTAATTTGCATCTTATTTTTTGCCATTTTACTCATCTCCGTACTAAAATTATAGCATATTTTTACTATTTGTACCATTTATTTGTTGATTTTTCTATATATTTATTATATAATTTATTAAGTATTTAAGTGGCAGTACTATATATAGTTATAATGTGTTTCTTGAAAATAATAAGTAACTTCTGCCAAAGCGAAAGTTTAATAGAAACTCCCTATAACAAAAATATAGTGCCTTTTAATACAAATATTTTGTAAAGGAGGTAAATACAATGTCAAGATATACTGGACCTGTGTATAAGAAATCAAGAAGATATGGTTTTTCTACTCTTGAAACTGGTAAAGAATTAAGACGTAAACCTACTGCTCCTGGAATTCATGGAACTAGTAGAAAGAAACTTAGTGAATATGGTGTTCAATTACAAGAAAAACAAAAAGTTAGATTCTTATATGGACTTTCTGAAAAACAATTAAGAAAGACATTTGATGCAGCTGGTAAAATGCAAGGTATTCATGGTTATAACCTACTTGTTTTACTAGAAAGCAGACTTGATAACTTAGTTTATCGTATGGGATTTGCTAAAACTAGAAGAGCTGCTAGACAACTTGTTAATCATGGACATATATTAGTTAATGGTAAAAGAGTTGATATTCCATCTTATAGAGTTAAAGTTGGAAGTACAATTTCTGTTAAAGAATCTTCAATGGATCATCCAGTTGTTAATGAATGCTTAAATATGGATATTAATATTCCATCATTCGTAACAGTTGATAAAGCTAAAAAATCTGGTGTTTATGTTAGATATCCAGAAAGAGAAGAATTAAATTCTGATATTAATGAAGCTCTAATCGTTGAATTCTACAATAGATAGTATTTAAAAAACCTATGCACAATTGTGTATAGGTTTTTGTTTGTCTTATTTTAATTCTAATTTTTTATTATCTTCTAATGTTTCTTCATTCATCATTTTATAAGCAGTAACTGTATTTTTAAGAAGCATTGATACAGTCATTGGTCCAACACCACCTGGAACTGGTGTTACATATGAACATTTTTCTTCAACATTAGGATTTACATCTCCATATATTTTTCCATTTTCACGAGTAATTCCTACATCTATAATAACAGAACCTTCTTTTACCATATCTTTATCAATTAAATGTTTCTTACCTACTGCTACAATTAGTACATCTGCATTTTTTGTATATTCTTCTAAATTTTTAGTATGAGAGTGACATGCAGTAACTGTAGCATTTCTTTTTAAGCATTCTAGAATTAATGGTTTACCTACTAAATCACTTCTTCCAACTATTACTACATTTTTACCTTCTAAATCAATTTTATAATAATCAAATATTTCAAGTATTCCTTTAGGTGTACATGGAATTAATGAAGAATTACCACTCATAAGTCTTCCCATTGATATATCAGTAAGTCCATCTACATCTTTATTTGGATCTATTGTATTTAATATTTTTCTTGAATTAAATTTTTTTGGTATTGGAAGTTGTAATATAATTCCATTAACTGTTTTATCTTCATTTAATTCTTTTATTTTATTTATTATTTCTGCTTCATCTGCATTTTCATCATAATTAAAATGCATCATACTAATACCTACAAATTCACAAGCTTTCTTTTTATTATTAACATATACTTTACTTGCTTCATCATCTCCAACTGTTACTACAGCTAAAATTGGTGTTTGAAAGTATGAATATAAATCAGATTTTAAATCTTCTTTTATTTTTAAACTTAAGTTTTTACCATCCATCTTTATCATTATTTTGTCTCCTCATAATCTTTCAAAAATCTTATCTTTAATATTACTTGATCTACAATTGGTTTATCATTTTCATCTGTTGCTATTTTAGCAACTTTATCAAGTACATCATAACCATTTAAAAGTTTTCCAAATGCTGCATAAGATCCATCTAAAAATTGAGAATCCTTATGTACAATAAAGAATTGGCTTGATGCAGAATTCATTGTTTCTTCTGTTTCTTCTTCTCCTGCTTGTGGTCCTCTTCTTGCCATAGATAGAACACCCCTTGTATGTGATAAATCATTAGGAACACTATTTAAAGAGAATTCACCTTTTATTGTTTCTTCACTTCCACCACTACCAGTAGCAGTTGGATCTCCAGTTTGAATCATAAAGCCATTAATAACTCTATGAAAAGTTAAATTATCATAAAACTTTTCACTAACTAATTTTTTAAAATTTTCTACAGTTATTGGTGCTATTTCTGGATATAATTGTGCTACCATTAATCCATAATTTTTAACTTCAATCATTACTATATTAGTTTCTTCTTCACTTAAAACATATTTTGTATTTTCAATTTCATATACATTATCTTTTAATGTATAGTTTGAAGAATTACAAGCACTAAGTAAAAAACAAGCACTAAACGCCGTAAATAATTTTAATATTTTTTTCATTCTATCACCTCACAAATTTATTTTACAAAATTTATTGTTAAAAGTCTATTAATCAATGATAATTATTTGTGAAAAATAAAATTATTAAGTTACTACTTAATAATTATATATTTTTTAATGTTTTTACATTATTTACTACATCTTTATGAATGAATGATGCTGATACTAACATATCTACACCTGCTTCTTTACATAGAATAGCAGTTTCATCATTAATACCACCATCAACTGATATTATTGTTTTTACATTTTGTCTTATTATTTCATCTTTTAATTCTTTTATTTTATTTGGAGTATTTTCAATAAAGGCTTGTCCACTACTTCCAGGTTCTACTCCCATAATTAAAACTTCATCTATTTCTTTTAAATATGGAAATAATACATTAACATTTGTATTTGGACAAATAGAAATGCCTACTTTTAAACCATAACTCTTTATCTTATTAATCATTTCTTCTACATCTTTAACAGCTTCATAGTGAAATGTTAAATAACTTGTATTCATAAGAGCATAATCTTCAATATACTTTTCAGGATTATTAACCATTAAATGTACATCAAGTGGTAAATGTGAATAACTTGTAAATTTCTTTACTTCACTAAATGTCCATGTTTTATTTTTTACAAACTTACCATCCATTATATCTATATGTATATAGTCTGTAGCTGAATTATCTAATTTTTTTACTATATCTTGTGGTTTAATACTACTAGATAGTACTGATACACTTACTTTCATTTTTTTGCTTCCTCCATAAATTTAACATAGTTATCATGTCTCCACTTTGGTATTTTTTTATTATTTAATTGTTTTATTACTTCACATCCATCTTCTTTTACATGTAAACATGTGTTATATTTACAATCTAATTTAAAATCTGGATAATAATTTTTTATTTCTTTTTTAGGAATGTTAATATCTAGTGAACTAAATCCTGGTGTATCAGCAATAAGTCCACCATTTACTTCAAGAAGTTCTACAAGTCTAGTTGTATGTTTTCCTCTTCCAAGAGATACAGACACTTCACCAGTTTTTAAATGAAGAGATGCATCTATTCTATTTAATAAGCTACTTTTTCCACTACCAGTTTGTCCACATAAAGCTATAACTGAATCTTTTAATTCATGTTTTATTTTTCTTATTTCTTTATTATAATAAACTTTAATATTTAACTTTTTATAATATTTTAAATATTTTTTAATTTCTAATTTTTCTTTTAATGAAATCATATCTGTTTTAGTTACTACAATAATTGGTTCTATATTATTACAATAAGCTATTATTAAAAATTTATCTATTAAGTAAGTAGAAAAAGCTGGAATAGACGAGCTCATAACAATAAGTAATTTATCTATATTAGCAATTAGTGGTCTTTCCAGATAATTTTTTCTTTTTTCTACTTTTTCTATTGTATTTGTTTTTATATCTACAAATACATTATCACCAACAACTGGGTTTATATTTTCGTTTCTAAGTTTCCCCCTAGTTTTAGTATCTATAATAGTATTATTTTCTAATAGAACTTTATGTAATGCCGCATTAATACATATTATTTTACCATTCATATTTGTCTCCTATATTAATTACTATCTTCTGGTGTAGTTGTTTGAGTATTATCTTCTTCTGTAGTTGTATCATCTCCACCATCATCTACATCTGTATCTGGTAGTGGTTCTTCATCTGGTACTCTACTTACTGTAATTTTTAAACTTGCACCTGGTGTTACAACTGAGCCTTCTGCTCTACTTTGTTTTAATATTGTACCTTCTGGTAAATCTTTATTATCTTGATAAACTATTTCTAACTTTAATTCATGTTTTTGTGCAAAGTCTTCTATTTTACTCATAGTATAACCTTTTGTAAAATCAGGATATTTATATTCAACTTCTGGAATAAATATTTTAATTGGATCTCCTAGTTTACTAGATTCACCAGCTGCAGGTTCTGTTCTTAATACAGTATCTTCTTTTGCTTTTTTATCATCTTCACTTACTTTTTCAGTTTCAATAGTAACATTACATTCACATTTTGCTTCTATTTTACCTTTTGCTTCAAAATAATTTTCACCTGTAAAATCTTCTACTATATATTTTCCTTCGCCAGATGATAAATAAAGTGTAACTTCTGTTCCAGATTTTCTTTTAGTTCCAATTTCTGGACTAGTTCTTACAACCAATCCTTCTTCAATAGTATCACTTGCTTCATATTTATAATCTTCTACTACTTCAAATCCTGCATCTATAAGTTCATTAGTTGCATCTACTGTACTTTTACCACTAACATCTGGAATTATTTTATTTTCAACTTCACCTTTTTCTAAAAATACTGTCATTACTACTGTTGTTACTAATACTAAAGCAGTAAATATACTAACTAAAGCAATAAGTAATTTATTTTGACTTTTTTTAGCTTTTTTATCTTCTTTTTCTATTTCTAAGTCTTCTTTTTCTTTTAATTTCTTTTTCTCTTCTTCTTGCTTTCTTAATTTTTCTAAATCATCATCTAATTTCTTAGTTTCATCAAGTTCATTTTCAGGATATTTATATACATATCTTTTTTCATCTTTTCTTGATTCATCTAATGCAGTTAATAAGTCTTCATGCATAGCTCTTGCATCTGCATATCTATTTTTTGGATTTTTAGCAGTTGCTTTTATTATTACATTTTCTATTGATTGTGGTATAGATGGATTAGATTTTCTAACACTTGGAAGAGGTTCCTTTAAATGTTTTAATGCTATTTCTACAGCATTATCACCTTTATATGGAACTAGTCCAGTTAAAAGTTCATACATCATTATACCCATTGAATAAATATCACTTTTAATAGTTGATCCTTTACCTTGAGCTTGTTCTGGTGGTAAATAATGAACTGTTCCCATTACTGAATTAGTTTGTGTAAGTTGTGTTGAATTAAGAGCAGTTGCTACACCAAAATCAGTTATTTTAATCATTCCATTTGATAATATCATTATATTTTGTGGTTTTATATCTCTATGGATAATATAAGCATCATGTGCATGAGCCATACCATCAGTTAGTTGAAGCATAATATCAACTACTTCTGTTATAGATAAATGTCCACGTGATTTTAATACTTGTTTTAAAGTTTTTCCATCAACATATTCCATTACTATATAATATTGTCCATCATCTTCTCCAACATCATACATTTCAACTATATTAGGATGAGAAAGACTTGATGCAGATAATGCTTCTCTTTGAAATCTTCTTACGAATTTTTCATCATTAGCAAGATCTCCTCTTAAAACTTTAACTGCAACATTTCTATCAAGAATAGTATCATGTGCTAAATAAACATTAGCCATTCCACCTTCTCCTAATGTTTTAATAATTTGATATCTATCGTTAATTTTTGCTCCTTTTACTATCACACTAATCACCACCAAATTTTACACAAGCAATTGTTATATTATCGGTTCCACCCCTCATGTTTGCTTTCATAATCATTTTATTTACTTGTTCTTCAAGTTCTAATTCATTATCATTTAGAACTTTTTCAATTTGTTCTGTAGTTAACATATTTGTAAGTCCATCACTACATAAAAATACCCCATCTACATCTCTTTCTACATCAAAAATATCCATTTCTATTTGTTCTGCTGCTCCAAGTGCTTTCATAAGTACATTTTTTTGTGGATGTACTTTAGCAGCATCTTCTGTAAGTTCTCCATTTTCAAGTAAAATATTTACAAGTGTATGATCTTTTGTTACTTTATATAATTTTCCTTTTTTATAAACATAACCACTTGAATCTCCAATATTTCCAAATAATAAGAAATTATCTGTTATAATTGAGCAAACACAAGTTGTTCCAAGACCACTAGCATCTATATGTTCTTCTGCATATTTTAATATTTTAATATTTATTTCATCTATTATTTCTTTTAACCAAATTACTGCTTCTTCTTTACTTCCAATACTAGATAGTTCACTAAATCTTTTTGATAGTTCATTAACTACAAGTGAACTTGCTACTTCTCCAGCTTTATGGCCACCCATTCCATCAGCAACGATAACAAGCCATTCTTTATTTAAATTTTCAACGATAGTAACACTATCTTCATTATGACTTCTTACCTTACCAGGGTCTGTTTGATAGTATGCTCTCATTTTTCACATCCTTCTTCTCTTGCTCGTAATTGTCCACAGGCAGCAGATAAATTACCACCCATTTCTTTTCTTATTGTTACATTTATATTATTTGATTTAAGTATATCATAAAATCTTTTAATTTTAAAGTCATTACTTCTCTTAAATTCAAAATGTGATGTCTCATTATATGGAATTAAATTTACATACATAAGTTTATTTTTAACAAGATTAGAAAGTTCAAAAGCACACTCTTCACTATCATTAATTCCACCTAACATTATATATTCTATAGTAACTCTTCTATTAGTTTTAGAAATATAATAGTCAAGTGCAGTCATTACTTCTTCTATTTTATATGCTTTATTTACTTTCATTATTCTATTTCTTATCTCATTATTCGGAGCATGTAAACTAATTGCCAAGTTTACACCAGTTTCTAAATCTGCAAATTCATATATTTTTGGTACTAGTCCACAAGTAGATATAGTTAAATGTCTTTGACCAATATTAATCATTTTATTATTTGTAACTACACTTATAAATCTTTTAATATTTTCAAAATTATCAAATGGTTCTCCAATACCCATTACAACTATAGATGAGATTCTTATTTTTTCATAATCACCTACACATAAAACTTGACCCACAAGTTCACTTAGTTTTAAATCTCTTACTTTTTTAAGACGTCCACTTTCACAAAATGCACATCCCATATTACATCCAACTTGACTAGATACACATAAAGAATATCCATAATCATGATTCATAAGTACACATTCTATTTTATTATTATCATTTAATTGTAATAAATATTTATTAGCAAGATCACTTTTCTCTACTTTAATTATTTTTAAATCTTCTATATAAACATTTTCATTTAGAAATGATATTAGTTTTTTACTTAAATTAGTCATTAAATTAAAATCTTTTACATTTTTCTCATATATCCATTCTATTATTTGAGTAGCATTAAATTTTTTAAATCCATTATTTACTAAAAAGTTTTCTAACTCTTCTAATGTAAAATCATAAATATTCATTTATATCACCTACATACTTTTTAATTATAACACGAAAAAAAGTAAACTCAAAAAATAGTTTACTTTTTATCAATTTCATCTTTTATAAAACTAGCTACAGCATTATTATTAGCAATAGTATTAACAACTGTATTACTTATATTTTTACCTGTAAATTGATTTAAAATTTTATTAGAAAGATTTTGACCACTTAATGCATAATTATTAGCTCCATCCATAGTCATATTTCTTAATCGCTTTTTAGATTTTAAGAAGTTATCAACTCTTCTTAAATTATCCATACTATTTTTTGTATCTGTTTCATAAGTATGTCTTGCATTAGAATTACGATATGATAAATAGAAAAAGAAATAATGTATAAATCCTAAAGCTAAAAATATAAAACTTAAATCCCAATCTATAAATAGCATTAATAGGATACCTAATATTTCAACTAAGAAAGACATTAGTAATAATTTTGGTTTATGAATAGGAATACTACCCATAGTTTCTTTTGTTCTAGCATTTACAGCTACATAATGTAGAACTTTTTTATTTCCTTTTACTTCTTGATAACTATATAACCAAACTGGTAAATATGCAGCTTTCCACTGCTCACCAATAATATTCATTTGTTCACTAGACCAAGCAACTCCACGATCATAATTTTCTAATGTTTTATTTGTTGTAAACCTAGCTATATCTTTTGCTTGAGTGTCTATAATTGATTTTAATTCATCAATATTTACATCTCTTCTTTCAGATGTATAACCTTTTAAATAATTAGCATTAAATTTAACACTATTTTCAACATCAAATGGCATTATTGCATTAATTACATTATTTGTTTTATTTGATGAAGTGTTATTTAATTTATCTAAACTAGATTCTATTGAAAGTCCATTTATAGTTAAATCAAATTCTCTTTCTACATGATATAAATCAGCATCATAATATGCTTCTTGATGATTTCCACTACCTTCAAAATATTTTCTTGTTTGATGTTCACCTTCACCTATAAAATTAGCATGTGCATTAATATCTACTAACATATATGGGAAATATACACCCATTATATTTTCGGTGGTAAATTCTTTTTTAAAATTTGGATTAGCATAAAATTTTCTTTTATTTACAAACTTATTAATTTCTGCTTGTGCTGTTTCTTTATTAACACTAAATGGTAAAACAACATCTGGAATACTACCATTTGGGATTTGTTGATTTACAGATAGTGTATTTCTACACCAGTGACATCTTGCTTGAGAAGCAGAAGATGTATCAATAACCACTTCTGCTCCACAGCTACTACATTTAAAAGTTAAAATATCTTTTGTATCCGCGACTATATCTGTTGCACCTGATGCTATTACTTGACCTTGCAACTGACTTATATTTTCAACTAATCCTTTTACCTTTTCAGCTTCAAATTCATGCCTACAGAAATTACATCTAAGTTTTCCTGTATTTGCATTTGTAGAAATATCTGTTGATCCACATTTTGGACATTTTTCTTGACCATTTTGTGAGTCTACATCTGTTTTTATTATAGTAGGTTCATTGTTTGTACCACTATCTTGCATATTATATTCCTAAAACTTGAGCTTTTATTTTATCATAATCTTCTTGTGTAATTAATCCAGCATCTAATAATTTTTTCTTTTCAGTAAGTACTGTCATTGGATCTTGTTCAGCTTGTGCTGGTGCTGGTTGTGCTTCTTGTTGTGGAGCTGGTTGTGCAAATGATGGTTGATATGATGATGGTGTTGCAGGTTGTTGAACTGCTCCCATAGCACTTCCAGCTGCATTCATTCCCATACCCATAAATGCCATAGCTGATCCGCCACCATTTTCACCTGCAGCTTGCATACCTCTAGCAATAGATTGTTGCATAAATGCATTTCCTCTTGCACCAGATAATGCATCTGCTGCTTTTACATCTTTCATTAGTTTCTTAGTATCTTCGTCATATTCAATAGCTAATATAGCTGTTTTTACTATTTCAAGTCCTCTATCACTCTTCCAATGATAAGCATCTTCTACAGCTTGTGCCATAGCTTGTGCAAATCCAACTTGATCTGCTTGTATTTTAGAAATACGATTTCCTTTACTTGGATCATTTGTATAATTTGAAAATGCTGCTGATAAAGTACCTACAACTTCATTAAATAATTGATTTCCTGCATCATTATCCATATCAGCAAAATCAAATACTGGAGCATCTGGTTGTAAATATTTAGTTGGAACAAAATTTTTAACAAATAGTAATGGATCTACAATTTGTAATGTATAAGTTCCTCTTGTAACAGCTCCTACTTGTGTACCAAAAAATGCATCATCCCAATAAATTTCAGATTGAGTTCCAAATCTATTATTTGGAATTTCTTTTAAATTTACATAAAATGCTAATTGTTGACTACCCGGTTGTCCACCAAATTTAACTTTTTCCCAAGTAGATTCTATAGTTTGTTTAAATATTCCATCTCCTGCAAACATTGATTTTGAATTAGGATCATCACTTCTAAATTCAAAACCACCAGCTTCTGCTATACAACCTGTAATAGCTCCATCTTGCATAGTAATTAGCGCAGTTCCTTCTGGTACAATAATTTTACTACCATTTGTAATTATATTATCATTACCTTTATAATTTTCACCACGTCCATTATTTTGTCCTTGACTTACTGCTTGAAATAAACCTGCTGTACTTGGAACATTAGGTCTTGGCATGTAATAATCCTTCCATTGATCTGCAAATGTACCACCTAAAGCCCCTGAAAATGCTTTAATAAATCCCATAATTTACCTCCTTATTTATTAAAACTTTAATATAACTATTGTTATATCTATTCTTATTTAATTATAAAATGAATATATTATTTTTGCAAGGAAAATAAAAGTACACACTTATGTGTATACTATATTATTTATTTTTTTAATGTAAATACATCACTTGTATCATAATGTGGTAATAAATCTGATGAAAATAATTTTAAATTATATTCTTTTTCTAAAAAATCAAGTTTTTCTTCTATTTCTTTAAGTCTTAATTCTTCTAAATAACAATTATATAATAAATTATCTATATTATCTGGAAACTTTATATACTTTGTGTGATTCAAATCACAAAATATATGATTACTTGTTAAAAAATTAAGTATATAATCTCTAACAAAATCATTATCTTTTATTTCTACTTTTCTATCAATATCATCAACATTATTACGCGATGAATTAAATACAATTTCAAATTTATTATTATAAGATTTTCTAGATTCAATAAAATTTAATAACTCTTCATCACTAAGTAATTTATCATTTTTTTCTCCTGCTAGTTTTTCTACTGTATCTACATATAAATTATCACTTCTAAGTTTAATTAAATAAGGAATAACTTCTTCTATAAACCATTTACAAGTTTTATATTCTGTTATTACATCATAATAATCTTCTATTTCTTTTTTTGCATATAAATATTGTTGTACTTTTTTTAATTCTTCAAATTTTTCCCCTTTAGTATTCTCTATTCCACCATTATAATTTTCAAACATAACAATTCTCCTTTGTTAATAAATTATTATAAGTTTTAATGATTTTTATGTCAAATAAAATATCTAAATTAATTAGATATTTTATTCCATTACTACTTTTATTCTTCTAACTCCTGCAGAAGATGATTCTTCTTTTATAATTTTCATATGTGTAAGTTCACCAGTATTTTTAACATGTGGCCCACCACATATTTCTTTTGATACATTACCTATTGTATATACAAATACACTGTCTCCATATTTATCACTAAATGTACCTTCTGCTCCACTGTTTATTGCATCTTCTTTACTCATTTCTTCTTTGATTACATCTATTTTTTCATCAATATGTTTATTTACAATATCTTCTACTTGTTTCTTTTCTTCTTCTGTCATTTTATGATCAAGTGGAAAATCAAATCTTAATCTTTCTGGTGTAATATTACATCCTTTTTGATATACATTACTTCCAAATACTTCTTTTAATGCAGCAAGAGTTAAGTGTGCTAGTGTATGATATTTAGTACTCATTTCACTAGTATCAGCTAGTCCCCCTTTAAATTCGCCAGCAGAAGCTGTTCTTGATAAATCTTGATGTTCCTTAAACTTTTGTTTAAATCCTTCAGTATCTACTTTTAAATTCTTTTCTTCTGCCATTTCAATAGTAAATTCAAGTGGAAAACCAAATGTATCAAATAATTTAAATGCAGTAGTTCCATCAATCATATCACCATTTAAATTAGAAACAGCTTTATTAAACATTTTAACTCCACTATTTAGAGTTTTATTAAATTTACTTTCTTCTTCAAGTAAACCTTTAATAATTATATCTTTATTTTTTAATAATTCTTTATAATCATCTTTATAATAATCAATTACTATATTAGCAAGACTTTCTAAAATAGAATTTTCTACTCCTAGATTTTTAATATATCTTATCATTCTTCTAATAATTCTTCTTAAAATGTATCCAGCACCTACATTAGAAGGTAAAAGTCCATGCTCATCACCTAATATAAATACAGAAGTTCTAATATGATCTAGAATTACTCTAAATTCTTTTAAATTTTCTTCATATTTTTTATTAGTTAATTCTTCTAATTTATTTCTTAAAAGTACAAATATTTCTATATCATATACTGATTTTAATCCATTATAAACAACAAGTGTTCTTTCTACTCCCATACCTGTATCAACATTCTTATGTTCAAGTGGAGTATATTTTCCATTTTCTGCTTTGTATTGCATGAATACATCATTCCATATTTCTAAATATTTACCACAATCACATGATGGATCACATTTATCACTACATTTTTCTTTTCCTGTATCAAAAAACATTTCAGAGTCTGGTCCACAAGGTCCACTACCACTTCCAAGTTCCCACCAATTATTCTTTTTAGGTAAATAAAATATTTGATTCTTTGTTAGTCCACAGCTTTCCCAAATTTCAGCTGATACATTATCTCTTTCTACATCTTCATTTCCTTCAAAAACTGATACAGAAATTTTATCTGTAGGAATATTTAAATATTTTTCACTTGTTAAAAATTCATAAGACCATGGTATCATTTCTTCTTTAAAGTAATCTCCTAGTGACCAATTACCAAGCATTTCAAAGAATGTTAAATGTGAATTATCTCCAACACTTTCAATATCACTAGTTCTTATACATTTTTGTACATCAGTAAGTCTTCTACCACTTGGATGTGTTTCTCCAAGTAGATATGGTACTAGTGGATGCATACCAGCTGTTGTAAATAAAACAGTTCCATCATTTTCAGGAATTAAACTAGCACTTGGTATTACTTTATGACCTTTACTTTCAAAAAAATCAAAATACATATTAATTAATTCTTTTCTTGTTAATGTTTTCATAAAAATTTCCTTTCAAAATAAAAAGAATGATACAAGGAGTCATATAGACGGTACCATCCTATTTTTAACTTTATTTGATATAACGTATCATACGTGAGTGATTAGCTCATTAATTAAAAGTAGCTTCAAATAATATATTTATTAGTTTACACCATCCACTAACTCTCTTTAAAATATTAATTATTTTACTCGTCTTTCAATGAATAAATTTTATCAAAATTATTTTATTTAATCAAGTATTTTAATAAATTATTAAAAAAATATAACTATATTACAAGTTATATTTCTTATTGATTAATTTTTATTATTGATTTTCAAAAATACTTGTTGGCTCAGAATCATTTTGTGCTTCTGCTGGAACTTCAACATTTAATGGTGCTGGTTCTTCTGGTCCTACTTCAGGTGTTACTTCATTAAGTGGTTCTGCTGAAACAGGTGCATCAATGTTTGAAGTTTCTACTGGAGTCTCTGGAGTAGCTGATTTATCTTCAATTATAAGTGTTGGTTCATCACTGCTACTAGGAATTGTTGGTTCCATTGAAACTTGTGGTTCTGCAACAGTATCTTGTACTGAAGATACATCAGTAGATACAACAGTATCAGGAGTAACACTTGCATTCATATCAGGTGTAACTGCTTCTGTTGGAGCCACAGGCATTTCTCCATCCATTGGAGCACTAGGCATTTCTGGTGCTACTGGTTGTGCCATTGGATCAGCTGTTTGAACTTCTGCTTTTTTCTTTTTTCTTCCTGTTACTATAAATCCTATTAACGCTAATAATAAAACGCCACTTATTACTATAAAAATAAAATAATTATCTGCTAAAAAATCTAAAACTTTATCCATTTTTAAGTAATCCTCCTTATTCTTATATAATTATTCTAACATTAATGAATTAATATTTCAATATTTTTTAAAATATTTGTGAATAATAATTCAAAATGTCCGCTTTTTTGAATTGATTTACAAAACAAAATGTCCTAATAAAAATTTGATTAA
>CANRCX010000026.1 GCA_947629235.1 uncultured Bacilli bacterium
CTATTTTTCATTATAGGACATTTTGTTTTGTAAATGTTTTTAAAAAAATAGGACATTTTGTTTTGTAATTCACAAAATCTTTCTTTTTTTGTAGAATTAATATAATTTTTTTGATATAATTCTATATATAATAAGTGGGTGATAAAATGAAAAAAATAATAAGTTTATTCTTAATAATTATTTCTTCATTAATAATGGTAAATGTTAAAGCTATTTGTTATGATGAAGAATTAAATGAATGGTCAGTAGGAGCACAAGTATTATTTCAAGAAGATACTAGAGAGCAAAGTGGTGGAGATGAAGAACATTTTGCATACTTTTTATCTGTAACTCCTGTAAGAGAGGATATTAAAATAAAAGTAACTGATGGCTATGGAGATAGTGTATGGGGTAAAACTTATGTTCTTAATTTAAATGATAAATCAAAGTTTGAAGATTTTTATGGAGTAGGTTGTTATACTAATTTAGAAGAAGAAACTTATACTATTGAAGTATATGGTGGAGATGAAAGCGCTTGTCCTAATGAATTATTAAAAACATTAAAATATTCTGTTCCACAATATAATGAATTTATAAAAACAGCTTATTGTGATGATTATCCTGATCATGAATTATGTGCGTCATTTACTAATAAAACTAAATATATGACTGAAAAAGAATTTAATGATATATTAGGAAAATATGATAGAGAAATAAAGGAAAAAGAATTAACTGCTAGTAAAATATTTAAAATAGCAGTTGAATATGGAGTTTATGTTTTAGTTCCACTTGTAATAATTTCAATATTCTATATTATTAAAATGTTGGCATTTAAGAGAAAAGAGAGAAATAAATAATGAAAAGTAAAGCAGTAAAGATAATTTTTATTAGTATCTTTCTCTTTCTTTTTGTTCCAAATGTAAGTGCAAGATTTAATGGTTGTTTTGATATTAATGAAAAATCATATAGTACTTGGTCAACTAATTGGGATGCTAAATTAAAAATTTGTGATATGGAAAAAGCCCAAAAAGTCGGGATGGCTAATGCAGCAGAAAGAACAAGTTATTCAGCAGCTATTGATGCAAAAAAAGAATGGGTATATGTAACAAGAGAAAGTATAGATGCTAAAAGTACTGATACTATTGCAGTTAAAAGATGTGATAGAGAAGATGCTAGAATAGATTTTAAAAGTAGTTGTACTTATAAAATAACTACATATAAATGTCATGGTAAAGATAAATATGGTAATGGAATAAATTGTTATGATGAAACAGAAACTTATGATGGGGAAGTTAAGGTAGAAGATGTAAAAGGCAATCAAAATGCTAATGCATTATGTCAAGAACAATTTAATGCTGATGCAGGTTCATGTAGTTGTAAGGATTCACAATATATACTAATGTGTCCAGTATATAATTGTCCACCAACATATAAAGTATTATCTACATGTACTCCAACATTTGAAGTTAATGGAGATGCTGCACATTGTGTAAATCCAAGTGAAAGTTTTAATTCAAGTTATCAAGAAGCAGATTTTTATGCTGATAGTTGTACTTCAAGTAATAGTACTGTTGATTGTGGATTTGCAAATATATTAATTGAAGCAGCATGGAATACACAAAAAAATAACCATTATATATCTGAACAACAAATACAACTTGCTTTAAGATTATGGGGAGTACACTCTGGTAGAAGTGGATATGAAAAAGTAGGTTTAGCAAACGTTGTTGGTGAAAATTGTGGAGAATATGTTACATTTATAATTGATGAAGAAAAGAATGAAGTTAATGTATATAGAGCAACTCTTGATTATATATTTAGTCATTTATTAGAACATGCTAGAGATATAGCACAAAAAAATGATGATTATCTTGATGTAAGTAAAGCTAATAGTTATTTTAGTGAAATTACTTGTAGTAGATATGGTGTATCTTGTGGATATGATAATGATTATAGAGAAGCAATTGCATTATTTTTAAATACTTATTTTGGAAATAAAAAAATGCAAGAGCATTTAAATGAATTAGTTGGTCTTTCAGCTAATACAAAACCTGTAAGTGTAAGTGTTGAAACAGAAGAAGAATCTAGAATAGAAATTGAATTTGATAAAAGAATAAGTACACCATCTGATAAAAAATATAATTGTGAATTAATAGAACAAGATAAAACATTACCAAAAGATAAATTAAATTATCCTGAACTTGATGAAGAACAAAGAGATTATATATTAAATTATTGTGATGTTGAAGTTTCTTCATTATATTTAGTAAAACCTGATGGAACAAAAGAACCTATATTAGATGAAGAAGCATTAAAAAATTTAGATAAATATGTTGAAAAAGGTATAATTGTAGTAGAAAAATTTAAACAAGCTGTATGTCAAGTTGATAATGGTGTAAATTATCATCATTATGAAATAACAATTCAATATAAAAAGACAACAAGGACAACAGAAGTAAAAAAATATATTGCTTGTAGTGCACCAGATCAAAATCAAATATTATATTCATTTGGAAAAGATATAAATCCAAGTGAAACTGTAGAGCATCCATCCACTCATGAAGAGACTGATACAACTACATTTGATGTAAATATTAATTGTAAAGGTGGTTGTACAGATTATTCAGTAAGAGAAAGTGAAGCAAAATGTGATAGTCAAAAAGAATATGATAATTACTATACAGGTTATGTAAAAGATCCATCTCTTAGTTGTATTGTTAATATGCCATCAAGAGAAAATCAAGCATATTATGATTATAGTGATTACTTTAAAGTTAATACAGATATATGTAGAGTATATTGTAGTGATGAAGTAGATTATTATATAGCAGGAAAAGTAAATATAAGTTCTGGATTATCATTTAAATATGATATAAAACCTGGAGAAGTATTTGATAAAACAAATCAAAATAAATTATCAAGTATTATTGAAGAAAAGAGAAGATGTGTTTCTGAAATATATTATGATAATGAATTTAAAGAAACTAATACACAGTTAATAGAAAAATATGGAATAACTGATGAAGATTTAAGCATTTTACCAGATAAAAAAATAAGCAATTGGCAAAATTTATTCATTGTATTATTTAATAAATCTTTAAAAGAAGGTTATAGAACTGAAAATTTAAATCAAATAATATATGATTTATATAATTGTAATTTTGTTACTAATATTCCATCTACAATAAATAAACCAAAAGAAAATACTATTGGTAATTTATATGATTATGTGAAAAAATTATATGGTGATAAAAATCATGGATTAGTAATTAATAATGGTGATATTAATTCTGTATGGTTAAATAACATAACATATACAGGTGGAGCAGAATATATTAATGGATCTAGTTCTGTAGGTAATAGTTCTAGTGATATTGATGTTATAAATTCATATAGTGAAAATAATATTTCTAAAGTAACATATTGTAGTGGTTATAGTTATAATTGTTTAGAATATGATAGTAAAAATGAAAAATATACTTATGATGATACTTTCGGTGAATTTAAAACAGGATCATTAGGTGTATCAATAACTAAAGAGGATAAGAAAAATTCAGTTTCATTAAATAAACTTAAAAAGATAATTACAACTAAAGTACCAACAAATGATTATGCATTATTTGAAATAACTACTCAAATGAATTATTACAATGGAAGTAAATTTGAAACAGAAGCTTATACTGGAAAAGTAAATAAAATAAAAGATAAAGAAACAGAAGAATATATAACACTTGATGATTATATATATCCAATGTCAAAGAATGCATATAATAATACTAAATGTCAAAAAAATGGTAATATAGTTAGTTGTCCAATTACTCAAAAGTTTAGTAGCATAGCAACATATTATAGAAATAAATCATCAGATGCGTTTACTAACAAATTAAAGAGTACTAAGTTTACAGAATTTAATTGTAAAATTGATGTTAATATTCCACAAGTAACTATTGATGATAAGAATTCAAAATCAATATATAGAAATGTAAACTTAAATGATTTATTCCCAAATAATAGTTTAGCAAGTAATTCAAATTGGTATGGAGTATCAGCAAAAGATGAAATAGAAGCATCTGCTGAAAGTATTAATGGCTCTAGTGATTATTATTTAGAATATAAAATTGTACTAACACCAGAAGTTATTAAAAATATAAAATTATATAATAAGACTATACCAACAGGTTACTTAAATAATACATTAAGTGAATGTACTATAACTGATAATAAGATTTTCTTAAATTGTAAGAGTTCTTTCTTAAATGGAATTAGGGGTGGAAGTCAAAGTTTTGGAATAGATACTTCTCTTGGAAAATTAGATGGTGTATCTAAATATACAGAATCAAAAGAAAAAACAAATTAGTTTTTTCTTTTTTTCTATATTTTTGATATTAAAATTATAAAAATTATGTTACAATAATAATATAAAAGTGGAGGCGTATATGAAAATTAAATCAAAAAAGCTTTTGAATAATTATTATACTGTATTAATGGTAAGTATAATTGTAATTATAGCTACTTTATGTTTTAGAAATATTTATTTAAAAATACAGGAAAATCAAAAAAACACTTCTGTTTTTTCAAATAATAAAATTACTCAAGTTAATTTAGATGATATTGATTATGCATTAAGTGAAGTAAATGAAGCAATATTATATGTTAGTTATACTGGCTCTACTCAAATAAATAAAATGGAAAAAAGATTATATAAGGAAATTAAAAAGAAAGATTTAGTAGATAAAATTATCTATTTAGATGTAACAGATTATAAAGATAATTATGTACAAATATTAAAAAATAAATTTCCAGATGTAAAATATGAAATAGAAAGTGCACCATTATTTATATACATTAAAAATAATGAAGCTATTTATGCAATTAGTAGTGAATTAAATTTAATTAATTATAAAGTGTTAAATGATATGGTAAGTAAATATGAAATTGAATAATTCATATTTTTTTTTAATAAAAATTGTGATATTATTAAATATATAGAATAAGGAGAATATATGAAAGAATATATTGTATTAACTATAACTGATAATGCATTAATCTTTAATTATAGAACTATTGATAATGAAGAAAAAGTTTTTGTTAATAAAAATAGTTTATATAAAGATTCTCTTTATTATACTTTAAAAAAATATAAAAAGAATTTTAAAGATATATCATCTATATTAGAAAAATTATCTAATATTAATAATATAAAAACAATTAAAATAATGAAATTAATGACTTTTAAATATATAATTCCTTATGTAGAGAAATTTAACATTGAAAATATAATTTTAGCATTTTCATCTACTATTGATATAAATGACTATGATTTATTTTTACTTACTAATATAAAAAATATTTATTGTTATTATATGCCAAGTGGTATACTAAAAAAATTCCAAGATAAAAATATAAATGTATTTAAAACATTAAAAAATGAAATATCACCTGATTTTTTAAATCAACAAGATTCATTTGATGTAGATACATTATATTATAAAAAAGTAATTAAAATTAATAAAGAGTATAGTGGACTTATTGATGATTTAGAAGAATTTTTAAAAATTAATTATAATTTAAAAGCTATACATGTATATGTTTATTCTAAAGAATTAATTGAATCAATAGTTAATTTAGTTAAAAATGATGAATCAAGAAATGTTATTGTTTTTTTACATCAAGGATATGATAAGGGTAATTTTATTCTTAATAATTTTGAATGGTTAAAAGAATTAAGTAATAAATGTAGAGAAGATTATACTTGTGAATTTAGAATAATTTATTCAAATTCATTCTTAAAAAATAATTTATTTAAACAATTAACATTTAATAATTTAAAATTAGTATCTGTTTTATGTATATATGTATGTGTAGTTTGTTTATTAATTGTAAAAGCTTATGATTATATAGAAAAAATAAGTATTGATAGATTAAATAGTACTATTATTAATGAATCATATGCATCTTCTGATACACCAGATACACCAGTAATAAGTGAAGATTTAGAATTAACTGATGCTGATGTTGAAATGGAAGAAGAAATAACTAAAGAAGAAATTAAATCAAAATATACATTTGAAAATTCACTTAAAACACTTAAAAAAATAAATAAAGAAACTGTTGGATATTTAATAGTAAATAACACTAATATAGCTTATCCTGTAGTACAACATAATGATAATAACTATTACTTAAAATATGATTTTTATAAAAAGAAAAATAGTATGGGATGGATATATCTAGATTATAGAAATGATAGTAAAAAATTAGATGATAATAATATTATTTATGGTCATAGTATGTTAAATGGTACAATGTTTGGTACACTTAAGAAAGTTTTAAATTCTACTTGGAGAAAGAATGAAGAAAATTTGATTATATCATTAGATACAGAAACTGGAAATTACAAATTTAAAATATTTTCTGTTTATAAAGTTGATTATACAACTGATTATTTAAAAGTTAAATTTGATTCTAAAAGTGAAAAGAGTGATTTTATTAAATTAATAAAATCTAGAAGTAGTTATAAATTTAATACTAAAGTTGATACTGATGATAAAATATTAACTTTATCTACATGTACAGGTAATAATAATAAAAGGTTAGTTGTACATGCTGTATTATTGAAAGGAGAAGAGAAATGAAAAAAATATTATTAACAATTTTATTATTACTACCATTTGTTACTTATGCTGCTGAGTGTGATCATAATAAACATGATGAATATGCAAAATATGCAAATAACATTACAACAGATAATGATTATTATAAAGATAAAGGAACATATACAGTTAATATATATAATGTAGTAGATGGATTATATGTTATGTATGATGGTAAAAAATATAAAGCTAATTCTGATAATGAAGTATCAATAAGTAATGTTAAAGAAGGAACATATATGCAAATATATGTATATGGAGAAGATAATTGTGATTCATCACTTAGAACATTTTTTGTAAATTTACTTTATTATAATAAATATTATGGTACTGGTGCTTGTATAGGTTATGAAGATAAATTATCAATGTGTAGTTCTGAATTTACAACAAGTAAAGTAACAGAAGAAAATTTACAAACAGCTAAACAAAATTATGATAATTCAATTGTTCAAGAAACTGATAAACCTATAGAAACAGAACCAACATTATATGATAAAGTAAAGGATTTTGCATTGAATTGGGGAATTAAAATTGCATTAGCTATAGTAACTATAATTGCGTCAACAACATTTTATAGTAGTAAATATAGAAAACTTAAACATGGTATTTAATTTTTTAATAAAAAGACTTTTAAATGTCTTTTTTTTTTGATATAATTAATTTATATAAAATATAAGAATTGAAAGAAGGAATATATGAAAGAGTCAGTTTGGGGATATTTAATATTAGTATTAGGTTTAATAATAATATCTATTCTTTTATTAGTTCAAAGATTAACAACTACAAACGAAGAAGACTATTATCTAAGTAGAGAAGTAATGAAAGCATCTATGGCAGATGCTATTGATTATGGTGTTTATAGATCTACTGGTGAACTTGTTATGTCTAAAGAAAAATTTGTAGAAGTTTTTATTCGTAGATTTGCAGAAAGTATTGCAAATTCAAAGGCTTATACATTAGAATTCTATGATATACATGAGTATCCACCAAAAGCAACTGTTAGAATAGTTACTAATACTGGTTCTACAAATATTAATAGTGATGAATTTGATGTTAATGTAAATACATTTATAAGTGCTATATTAGAAACAACAGCAGGTGTATCAGAAGATGGTGCTATAGAAAAACCAAACACTACAGATTAATTTACATTAAATAATAAATGTTATATAATTATAAGGAACATAAAATAGGAGGAAAAAAGAATAATGGAAAGTATACTAATAGGAATTAAAAGATTTATTAAAAATAAAAATACTGTAACAATAATTGCTATTTTAGCATCATTGGGAATTTTGTATTGGGCATATAATTATAGAATTGTAAAACAAACAGAACCAATTAATGTTCCATATGCTACTTTAGAAATTGCTCCAAGAACACTTATTACAGCTGATATGGTATCAACTAGAAAAGTTCCAGGTGGAGTAAATAGCAAAAACTTATTAACTAGTACATCACAAATTGTTGGAAAATATGTATCAAATAAAGCAGTTATACCAAATGGTGGGCTATTTTATTCTGATATGGTTGTAGATTGGGAAGATTTACCTTCAAGTTTATTTGAAGATATTCCTGATGGTAATACAATAGTTGCATTACAAGTTAATTTAGAAAGTACTTATGGTAATTCAATATTCCCAGGAAATTACATTGATTTATATTATGTTACAACATTAGATAATGGAAAATTAATGTTAGGTAAATTTATTGAAAGTATAAAAGTATTATCAGTTACAGATGCAGAAGGAAATAATGTATTTGAAACAATAGAAGATAATAAAACACCAACTTATTTAATGTTTAGTGTTCCAGAAGATATGCACTTATTATTAAGAAAAGCTTCATACCTAGATGGACAAATATTCCCAGTACCAAGAAATGCAGAATACTCAAATAATCCAAAAGAAACAAAAGTTGTAAGTTCTAGAATACAAAATTATATTTTAGATAAAACAATTGATGTAGCAAATCAAGATAGAGTAACTAGTGGTGGAGTTAGTGTTATTGGTGGAAATAATAATGATACACAAACAGATAACAATAAAACTGAAAGTGATGAAAAAACTGGAGGTAATGAATAATGAAGAAGCTATTTCAAAATAAAAGTATTGTGACTATATTATCTTTTATAGTATGTTTAGTAATATTAGTAGTTGCTTATAATTATAGAGTTAGTAAAGCTACAAATTTAATTAATGTACCTGTTGCTGCTAAAACATTAGAAGGAAGAGAAGAAATTACTGAAAGTTCATATAAAACAATTAAAGTAGCTTCATCATTAATTACAGATAATGTAGTAACAAATACAAATGATTTATTAAATCATTATGTAGATTATAATACATTTATACCAGAGGGAAGCTTATTTTACAAGTCAGCAGTAGTTGAATGGAGTAGCATGCCAGATTCAGCATGGTCTAATATTAGTAATGATAATACAATTGTTTCATTACCAGTTAACTCAACTACAACATATGGAAATTCAATATTCCCAGGTGATAAAATAGACTTATATTATCAAACTTTTGAAAATGATAAATTAGTTTTAGGAAAATTAATTGAAGGTATTGAAGTACTAGCAGTTAAAGATGATAAAGGAAACCATATATTTAAAAGAGGAGCAGAACAAAGAAATGCATCAGCCTTAATATTCTCAGTTCCTGAAGAATATCATTTACTTTTAAGAAAAGCAATGTATTTAAATGGTGGATCTTTAATACCTGTACCAAGAAATGCCACTTATGATAAAGAAACAAATATTTCAAGTGAATATTTAAGAGGTTTAATAGAAAGTAAAACAGAACAAATAACACCTGATATAATAGATTAAAATAAATAAAAACAAATAAATAAAATAATAGAAAGGGACAAAATATGGATGCTATAGTTTTTTCACAAATTGATTTTGGTTTGTTAATGCCTTTATTAGAAAATGATGATATTACCGATATTTCATATTCTAATGGTGGACAATTATGGGTAAAATCATTGTCTAAAGGTGTTTATCAAGAACATATAGATGGTCTTAATAATGAAGTTATGGAAAAACTTGCTTTTCAATGCTCTAATGTTATGGGTAAAACATTTAATATGGCACATCCATTACTAGATGCTGAAAGTGCTGAGTTGCGTTTAAATTTTGTTCATGATTCTATAGCTACTAACGGAATTGCAGTTTTAATAAGAAAAACACCAGCTAAGATTAGATTACAAAAAGAAAAATTAGTACAAGAAGATTATGTATCATTAAAATTACATGATTTCTTAATTACTTGTGTTGAAGGTCACTGTAATATACTTGTTAGTGGAGAAACTGGTAGTGGTAAAACAGAGCTTGTTAAATATTTAGCAAGTCATATTAAAGAAGACGAAAAAATAATAACAATAGAAGATACATTAGAACTTCACTTAGATAAAATATATCCAACTCGTGATATAGTAGCAATGAAAACAAATAATATAGCATCTTATTCAGATGTATTAGTTGCTTGTATGCGTCAAAACCCAAGATGGATTTTACTATCAGAGGTTCGTTCTGCTGAAGCAGTTATGGCTGTTCGTAACTCTATTTCTTCAGGACATAACATTTTATCAACAATTCACTCTGATAAAGCATCAAGTATTCCAATGCGTCTTTATTCATTGCTTGAATCTAGTCAAGATATTGACCAATTTGTTAAAGGTATGCATAGATATATTCAATTAGGTATACATGTTAAAGGTTTCTATTCTAAACAATATAATAGATTTCAAAGAGAAATTACACAAGTCGTTGAATTTTATGTTGATGATGATGCGAATGAAGCTAAAGTAAATGTACTTTATTCTCGTGATTTAGCTGGTAATGAAAATTATAATAATCCAACTAGTCATTTAATTGATTATCTAGCATCACAAGGTGTAGTAATGAGAGAAGATCCATTTATACCAAAAGGTAATGAAATTGGTGATGTAAGTGAAGAAGAAAATACTCAAACTGAAAATAAAGTAGAAGAAGTTGTATCAGAAGAAAAAGTAGAAGCACAAAATGATAATGTATCAAATACTAGTCCTGAACAATTAGAGATTATTGAAGACTTAACTACTACTGAAGCACCAAAAGAAGAAACTCAAAATGTTATGGAACCTCAAAATGTAGAAACACAACAAGAAGTAGTTCAAGAACAACCATCTAATGAAGTTTCATTTGAAAATCCTATAGCACAAGTTCAAACTGAAGTGCCTTCAAGTGAAAGTACTCAAGCAGTTGTAAATGAAGTACAACCACCAAGTGAAGTAGTTACAAATAATATAGTATCTCCAAGTGAACCTTTTACAAATAGTGAATTAAATAATACAGATATGGTATCTGATATGTCAGGATTATTTTTGAATTTAAATAATATAACAAATACTACAGATAACTCTAATGCAGATAGTTCTAGTAGTAATGGTGGAGTAGAAGTTCTAAACTTATAGGAGGTGTGAAAGTATGTATATAGAAGTATTTATAATAGCTGCAATATTATTATTTGTATTCATTTATAGAAAAAATACAGGAAATAATTCATACAAATTTATAGCAAAAACAATAGGAAATACATATGAAAAATATGCTCCATATTCATTTAAAGTTGTACGTGAAAAAGCAAAGGAATTAGGTCAAGAATATACATCAAGACAATACTTAATTCAAGTAATAGTATTTGGAGTAGCAGCAGCATTTGTATCATACTTATACTTTTATAGTATTATATGGAGTATAGTATATGCAGCAGTAGCAATTGCTTTTATTCCATATCTTGCATATATGAGATGTAAAAAAGCATATAGTGAATTTATATTTGAACAAATACAAGTATATACAACTAACGTTATAATGGAATATAACACAACTCAATCATTTGTTAAATCTTTAGAAGGTGTAAGAGATTCAGGTGTTCTTGAAGATCCATTACTAACTGATATTAAAGAAATGATTCAAATGTCTTATGATTATGGTACTATTGATGAAGCAGTAAGATTTATGAATGAAAAGTACGATTATTATGTAGTTAAAAATATGCATCAATTATTCATTCAAATTACTAAAGAAGGTTCTAAAGATTCAGGTGAAGCTTTAGAAGGTATGCTTCAAGATATAGATATGCTTGTTGAAAGTGTTTATCGTGATAGAATTGATAGAACTACATTCTATAAACAATTCTTAACATTCGGTTGTGCATTGTATTTGTTAGTTTTGTTAGTACAGTTATTGTTAGGTAACGATAGTTATTTAAAAATGTTAGAAGATTGGTATGTTGTAATATTACTTCATGGGGTAATATTAATTAATACATTCTTCTTGATAACTGGAATTAAATATTACCATGAGGATGTAGGTGCTGAATAATGGGATTAGAAATTGTTGCAGTAGGAGCTATATTAATTTTCTTATTTAATTACATTGGTGTATTTAGCTTTAATAAATTTGTTGATGATAATAAAGTAGTTTTTGGGAAACTAAAAGAAGATGATTGGGATTTTCTTGTTACTAGTAGATATGGTGACAAAGTTGATCCAAATGTAAAATATCAAAAGAGAGTAAAAAATGCGATTATTGTATTTATATTATTATCAATACTTGTTATTACAGCAGTAGATGGTATAAATATAGCAATTAAAATAGTATTAGTTTTAGCAATTACGTATTTAATTTTCAAAGATGATTATAATAAACTTAAGAACTATTATAAAGTTCACTTACATGATATAAACTTAAAATTACCATATTATTTAAAAAGTTTAGAGATATTAATACAACACTATACAGTGCCAGTAGCAATTACAAGAAGTTTGGAAGAAGCACCTGAAATGTTTAAACCTGGTCTTCGTGAGTTGATTGCATCAATAGATGCAGGTGATTCAACAATTGAACCATATATGGCATTTGCTAGAAGATATCCAGTAAGAGATTCTATGCGTATGATGAGGCTTTTATATAGACTTAGTCTTGGTAGTCAAGAAAGAAAGCAAGAACAATTAATAGTTTTCTCAAGAACAATATCAAATTTACAAGCTAAATCAAGAGAAACTAAATATAAAGAAAGATTAGATAAAATGGAAAAGAAAACAATGTCAATGCTTGTTGGAACAGGTGCTGGAGTTATGGTATTATTGTTACTTTCTATTTTACAAATGTTTGGCAATTTATAGTAAAAAGACTTGATTATAAAAAACACATATTATATAATTAATTTAGATAGATAGTAAAGGAGGAATTATATAAATGAAAGAAGCAACAGGTGAATTAAATATGACAGTTATCACATTAATAGCAGTTGCTGCTGTGGCTGCATTATTCTATTTCGTTATGTGGCCAATGATTCAAAGAATGATTGTACAACAAACTTGCAATACAAGAGGTAGTGATTGGACTGCTGTAAAACTTGATGCTGAAGCAACTAGTACAGGTACTAATGCTAAAGTTAATGAATGGTTATGTTGTCCACCAAACGCTACTACAGTTGAACAAGGTTGTGTGTCAGCAGATTAATAAAAAAGAAAAAACCAAAAATTAACTATAAATTATAGTTATTATAGTTTATAGTTTTTTTTAGATAGTTAGAATATAAAAGGAGTTATTTATGAGAGAAGCGATAGGTGGAAGCTGGTTATTTGGAATTGTAATTACTTTTATTGCATTATTTTCAAGTTTTTTAGCATATTCTATTAGTTATACTAGAGCATTTAATACTAAAAATGAGATAATAAATTTAATTGAACAAAATGAAGGCTTTACTACTTCAAGTCAAGATATAACTAATCTTTCAGATGAACAATTACAGAAAGATGGCAGTGTTGAAGCAACAGCTTTTTTGAAAATTAAAGCATTAGGATATAACTATACTACTGCTGGACAAATAAATTGTAATAGTGGTAAAAGTAATGGAGAATTAAATGCAGAAATGCAAACAGGTGGATATTGCCTTACTAAAGTTTGTTCAAATGGAAATGAAAATGAAGGAGTATATTATAAAATTACTACTTTTATTGCAATTAAATTACCTGTAATAAATGTAATGGTAAAAGTTCCAATTTCAGGTGAAACTAGAACTCTATATTATGGTAATAATGGGTATGAATGCTCCGCGACAATTAAATAATACTAGGAGGATGGTAATTAATTATGAATGTAATGATTTGTAATAAATATAAAGAGCTTCTAAAAGGTTTAAATATTGAAATTATGAAATCTTTAGAAGGTGTTTATAATGTAGATGAGTTAATTGATACATTTACAAATTTTTATTTTGATAAAATGATTTTGGATATAACATCAATAAGAGATTATCAAAATGTAGATAATCTACAAAAATTAGCTATGAATATAAATATGGAAAATGTTATATTGCTATTAGATGATGTTCCTGAAACAAATAATCCACAATTTATATCAAAATTAATTTCTTTAGGTATTTATAATTTTACTAAAAATGTAGAAGGTATCAATTATTTAATTGTTCATCCACATACTTTAAAAGATGTTGTAAATATTCATAATATACAAGAACTTGATGAAAGAATATCTCAAACTCAAGCTCCTGTACAACAACAAGCACAACAACAAACTAGTTTTATTCCAACTACTGTTGGTGAAACAACAATCGCACCTTCAACAGGTGGTGGTAAACTTAAAATAATAGGATTTAAAAATGTTACAAATCATGCTGGAGCTACATCTCTTATATATATGTTAAAAAAAGCATTACAAACTAGTAGATCTGTAAATGCTATTGAAATAAATAAAGTAGATTTTTTATATTTTAATGATCCAGATATGGCTAGTTCTAATACTCAAGATGTATTAAAAGAAATTATGAAAAGACAAGTAAATTGTGATATTATTTTACTTGATTTAAATGATTATGAAGATACAGAAATTTGTACAGAAGTTTATTATTTAATAGAGCCATCTACTATAATGATAAATAAAATGTTAAGAAAAAATAAAGGGATATTAGAATCATTAAGAGATAAAAAAGTAGTATTAAATAAATGCGTATTAAATAGTGAAGATGTTGCTACATTTGAATATGAAACTAAACTAAAAGTATTATATGCAATACCAGCATTAGATGATAGACAAGAAAATAATGAAACATTAATAAAATTTATTAATAAAATTGGATTATAAATGTAAATAATAATATAATTTTGTTGACAAAGTCATATAAATTATATAAAATTTAATTAGTAAAGGAGTGTGTCTATAATGTTAAATTTAATAAATTTACTAGATTATTCTAGTGGAGAAGCATTATGTTCTGATTTAGCACCAGTATTAAAAATAGTAGGAATTGTTTATTGGGGAATTATGGTAGTTGTTCCAATCATATTAATTATTGTTGGTATGATGGATATGGCTAAAGCAGTAGGTGAAAAGAGTGAAGATAAAATTAAGGAAGCTCAAAATAAGCTTGTTAAAAGAGCAATCGCTGCTGTTATCGTATTCCTAATTGGTGTTATCGTATCAGTACTTATGAATTTAATTGGTAATGATGATTATAAAGATTGTATGACATGTATTACAGGACCATTTACAGGTAAATGTAAAACATTAGTTGAAGATGCAGAAGATCAATAATAAGTAATTAAGAGTTCTTGAAACTCTTTTTTTAATTAACCTTTAGGACGTGGATTGTGAAACAATCCATCAAAAAACCACTAGCTAGGCTAGTGGGAGTTAAAACACTTA
>CANRCX010000027.1 GCA_947629235.1 uncultured Bacilli bacterium
ATCAAAAATATATTGAAAAACATAATTCTAAAAAGAAAATTATTTCTTAGTTAGGAAATTTTCCCTTGATAGTGACAATATAAAAAATAAAAGAACCTTTGGCATAAAATGGTCGCCACCAGTTCTTTTAATGAAATCATTATACTAAAAAAAATATATGGTGTCAATAAGTGATACATTCTATCACTTATACTATATTATATGTAATATTAAGAAAGGAGAATTATGAATAAAATTAAAGATATACCATGTAATGAAAGACCAAGAGAAAGAGCATTGAGTATTGGAGTAGAAAATTTATCTAATGAAGAATTACTTTCAATATTATTAAAAACAGGAACTAAAAATTATTCTGTAAAAGAGTTATCTAACAATATAATTTGTAAAATTAAAGATATTAGTGAACTTAAAAATTTTACTATAAATTCACTTACTCAAATAAAGGGAATAGGTAAAGTAAAAGCTATAGAATTATTATCTAGTTTAGAACTTGGTAAAAGAGTATATTATACAAATAATAAAAATGATATTAAATTAAATAATTCAAAATTAATATATGAATATTTTAAAGATTTATTTATTAAAGAAAGTCAAGAAAATTTTTATGCAATATATTTAGATTCTAAATCAAAATTAATATCATATAAATTATTATTTAAAGGAACTATTAATTCATCATGTGTTCATCCAAGAGAAGTATTTAAATATGCATTTTTAGAAAGTGCATATTCAATAATAGTTTTACATAATCATCCAAGTGGAGATGCAAGTCCAAGTCCTGAAGATGAAGAAGTAACATCTTCTTTAATGAAAATAGGTAAACTTATGGCAATACCAGTAGTAGATCATATAATATTTGGAAAAAATAATTATTTTAGTTTTTATGAATATATGCATAATAATAAATTAAGTGAATAATATTTAATATGACATATGAAGAATATAAAAATAAAAAGAATAGTAGTACTAAAGAAAGAAAAAGTAATTCATTTTTAAAAAAATTGTTTAGTAAATTTTTTACTATAGTTATTTTTGTTATGTTAGTTGTAATTGTTAGTAATTATTCAGAAAGTTTTAGAAATTTTATTATTAATGATGTTTTAAATAGTACAATGGATTTTAGTAAAGTAAATAATTTAGTTGATAATATGACTTCTATGTTTAAAACAGAAGATAAAGATAGTTTACCTGTTGCTAGTATTAATGAGAGTAAACCAGAAAAATATATGGATGGAGTAAAATATATTATAGGAGAAAATGAAAATGTACTTGTTAAAGATAGTGGAATTGTTACATTTATTGGAAATAAAGATGGATATAATAATACAGTTATAATACAACAAAGTAATGGTTATTATGCGTGGTATGGTAATGTTAAAGAAAGTATTAAATTATATGATTATGTTGAAAGTGGTAGCATTTTAGGTAGTGCTTCAAATGAATACTATTATGTTTTATTAAAAGATGATAAACCAGTGGATATATTAAATGAAAATTAAAATACATGATACTACATATATATTCTTATTGCTTGCATTTTTATCTGGATATTTTGAATATATGTTTCTATTTTTATTAATAATATTTGTTCATGAAAGTGGACATTATTTTTTTGCAAAACTTATTAATTTTAAATTTGATACTATAATAATTTATCCATTTGGAGGACTTACTACTTATAATGAAGAATTAAATGTTAATACTAATAAAGAATTATTTGTATTAATTGGTGGTATTACATTTCAATTAATATTTTATTTCTTCATTTATCATTTATATAAAAATTTATATATAACTTCACATGTATTTTATATTATTAAAAAAATAAACATTCTTTTAATATCATTTAATTTTATGCCAATATTACCACTTGATGGTGGTAAATTATTAAATATAATATTAGATAAAATATTTTCATATAAATTCTCTAATATAATATCAATAGTAATTTCAATAATATTTATTTTTTATTTCATTATTTTTAATAAAAGTTTATTTGCATTAATATTAACTATATTTTTAATAAAATGTATTATTATTGAAATTAATAATATTAAATATAAATATAATAAATTTTTACTTGAAAGATATCTTTATAAACATAATTTTAAAAAAATTAAAATAATTAATAATATGAATAAATTTAAAAGAGATAATACTCATATAATAAATAATGTATTTGAAAGTGATTTTTTAAATAAATTATTTGACAGAAATGTATAAATATGCTAAAATACTCGTGTTTGTAGAAATCTTTCTCTACAACCGCATTGAAAAGGTTAAAAATAGTTTATACTTACCTTAAGAGCGAGTCTTATTGAAGGAGGAATAAAATGAAAGCAATATTTGTAACTGGTGGAAAACAATATATGGTTGAAGAAGGACAAGAACTATATGTTGAAAAACTAGATAAAGATGTAGATGCAGAAGTTGTTTTTGATGAAGTTTTATATGTCGATGGTAAAGTAGGAACTCCTACTGTTAAAGGAGCTAAGGTTGTTGCTAAAGTTTTAAAACAAGGTAAACAAAAGAAAGTTCTTGTATTTAAATATAAACCAAAGAAAAAATATAGAAAAACTCAAGGACATAGACAACCTTATACAAAAATACTTATTAAATCTATAGAAAAATAATGATTAAAGTAAGAGTTGTTAAATCAAATGATTTAATTGAAAGTATACATTGTAGTGGACATGCAATGTACGCAGATTATGGAAAAGATATAGTGTGTGCATCATTTAGTACAATGATTATTACTACAATTAATGCAATACTTGAAATTGATGAAAATGCTATTAGTTATACTGATACTAATAATTTAGAAATTATTAATATTAAGAAAGATAATATAACAAATAAGCTACTTAATAATTTAGTTAATATGATATATGAACTAAAGAATAACTATGATAAAAATATTAATATTAAGGAGGAAAACCATGATTAGAATGAATTTAAATATACAATTATTTGCATCTAAAAAAGGTGTTGGTTCTACAAAGAACGGTAGAGATTCTAAAGGTCGTAGACTTGGAGCTAAATTAAGTGATGGTCAAACTGCTAAAGCTGGGGCTATAATCTATCGTCAAAGAGGAACTAAAATTTATCCAGGAACTAATACTGGAATGGGTAAAGATCATACTTTATATGCTAAAATTAGTGGTGTTGTTAAGTATGAAAGAAAAGGAAAAGATAAAAAACAAGTTAGTGTTTATGAGAACTAGTAATAGTTCTTTTTTTTATTTAAAAATTTTTTAGTGTAAAATAAAATAATTTTGTGGAATACTTGTTAATTTTGTGTTATAGTATTATTAAGATAAGGAAGTGTAAAAAATGAATGAAGGAATGAATAGTGGGGATGCTAGTAATAACTTAACTAATAATGTTGATAATGTTCCAAGTTCAAGTGTAGTACCACCTGTTGAACCATCAGCAATTGAAAATATACCTGATGTTGAAGTACCAGTTGAACCACAAAATGTTAATGTTGAAGTTAACAATGTAACATCTAATCCAGTAGATGTAGAACCTTCTGTAGAACCACAAGTTGCTACAGAAACTCCACAAATACAAAATGTGGAAACACCAACTGCTGTTATTAATGAAGTAGTAAATGATATTTCTACAGCAGAAAGTAATGTAAGTACTTCACCAATGGGTACATCAGAAAGTATGCCAGAGCAAAGTACTTTACCACCACAACCACAAGAATCACAAAGTACAGGTGAACCAAAAAAGAAGAGTAAATTACCTATAATAATTTTAGTAGTTGTTTTAGTAGCTGCTATATGCGCTGGAGTATTTTATTTCTTACAAACTCAAAAGTCTACTAAAAATATTTATCAAAAAACAATTGGAGAATTTTCAAATGCATTAATTAGTGATATAGATTCAGCTGATAAAAAAATTAATAATTTATTTGCAGCTAGTTACAATTTATCATTTAATATTAAAGGGTTAGGTGAAGGTAGTGAAAATCTATCTAAAACTTTAAATAAATTAAAATTAAACTCCGAAATACAAGCAGATTTAAAAAATGATAAAATGTATTTAAATTTAGATGCTTTATATGATACAGGAAGTATGTTAAAAGCAGAATTATTATTAAAAGATAAAGCTTTATACTTAAATATTCCAGATTTATATAATAAAGTTATTAAAATTGGTGATGTTGAAACAGTTGAAAAGAATCCAGATTTAACAGATTGCAAAACTGTAATACAAGAATTTAGTAATATATTAAAATCAAGTTTAAAAGATGAATGGTTTTCAAAAACTAAAGAAACTATTAATGTATTAGGAAGTGATGTAAAAGCTTATAAACATACATTAACTTTAGATGGACCAAGAATGAAAGAATTTGCAACATCTATTATAGATGGTATGAGTAATAATGATAAATTATTAACATCACTTAGTAATATAAGTGGTAAAACAAAAGATGAATTAAAAACTACTATATCTTCTATGAAAGAGAATATTAATGTTAGTGATGAAAGTTTAGTTATATCAATCTATGTAGATAAAAAAGATAAATTACAAAAATTAACAATGAAAGAAGTTGTTGATGGAGTAGAAGAAAATCTTGAATTATCATTAACTGATATTGATACATTTGAAATATTACTTGATAAAGAAAAAGTAGGAACATTAGTAACAAAAGAAGATGATTTTGAACTTACTCTTGATGAAGATGGTACAAGTATGTCAATTGTTGTTAAAGGAAATGATAAAAATCTTGATATGAGTATAAAATTAGAATCATTAGGTACAAGTATGGAATTTAACTGTGTAGTTAATGATAAAAAAGGTAATTTAAAATTATTATTATCTTCACCTGATGAAGGATTAGATCTTTCATTAGATCTTCAAATAGAGCAAAAAGATATTACATCAGTAAAAGAATTTGATGTATCTAATACAGTTAATATAGAAGAATTATCTGATAAAGATATAGAAACTATTATGTCAAAAATAGAAAATAATGAACATTTATTAAAATTAATAGAAGACCTTTCAAATAGTGGTTTGATGGGTGTAGGTATGTAAAATATGAACTTCACAATTGTGAAGTTTTTATTTATTATATAGGTGAATTAATGTAACTAAAATGCACTATATTTCATAACTTATTAATGAATAGAAATAAAGGAGTGGATTATATGTGTAATAACAATAACAACGATAATAATTGTTGTCAAAATTGTATAATGGAAATATTACAAGTTATTAATGTTTTACAATCAAATGCATGTCCTGATAGTTGCTTACTTTCATGTGATAGACCTGCATTAGGTGGTGGAACTAATTGTGTAATTTGCAATACTAGACCAATTCAATTATATACTTGTGGTAGTAATGGAACACCTTGGGCTATGCCAACTAGTCGTGAAGCAGAAGCACCTACTAGCACAGTATTTAGAGTAGAAAAAGTAGATGGATGCTGTTGTACATTTAGAGTTTTAACAACAAATCCAGATACAACTTCACTTTATCCATATGTTTCAACTGATTCATTATTCACAATGGATACAAATTGCTTATGTAGTATAAGATGTTTAAATGATACATATGTAGAATGTTTATAGGAGTTCAATTTGAACTTCTTTTCATTTAAAAAAATACATTTATATGTATTTTTTATTTTTGATTATAAATTATTAAATGATGTTGACTTCTAGTACATGCTACATAATATAAATATCTTTCATCATAAGTATATTTATTATTTTTATCTGTATAAATGATACTAGCATCAAATTCTAATCCTTTTGCCATATAAGATGGTATTACAACAAGTTTCCTTGAAAATTTATTTGAGTTATTTCTAATAAGAACTAAGTCTTTAAAATCATAAACTAATAATTTATAAATACTAGTAGCTTCAGTATCATTTTTAGTAATTATTGCAATACTTTTATTATCTTTCATTAAAGTATTAATATCATTTGTAAGTTGTTCTTTTAAGTTATCTTCTTTTCTAAATATTACAGGTATGTGTGTATCTCTTCTTATTGCTGATACTAAATTTAATCCTAATATTTTATTTGTATGTTCAATTATTTCAGGACTAGATCTATATGTTTTATTAAGTTCAATATAATTTACTGAATCATTAAATACCATTTTTAAATCTTCAAGGGATTTATATTGATAATAAGGATTTATCGTTTGATTAATATCTCCAAGTATTGTAAATTTACTTTTCTTTAATATCTTTTTAAGTAAAATATATTGAAGAACATTATAATCTTGAGCTTCATCTATAATTGTTTGTTCAATTGTATAATCATTACCTAAAAACATAAGTAAGCTTTTCATATATACAAATAAACATGCATCTTCAAATGATATATTTTTATCATTTAATTTACTTAGATAAGAATCAGGTATTTCTTTTTGATAGGCTTCTTTAAATTCATTACTTTTATAGAAATTTTTATATATTTCTTTTGGATCTGTTGAAATATTTAATATTTCTTTTAACCATTTTTTAATTTGTTTTGCTTTTGATTTATTACCTCTAAATTCCATTTCTGATATTTTTATTGATATTTCATCTAATCTTTCAAATAATGGAAGAGAAGAGTATCTTTCTTTTAAATAATAATTTAATTTGTCTTTTTCAATATATAAATCTCTATTAAATATTTCATTTGTAAATCTTGCTTTATTTACATAATTTTTAATATATTCTTCCATTACATTAATTATTTCATTTGATTGTTTAAATTTAATTAAATCAATATAAGCTTCTTCATATTTATAATATCTTTCTATAAATGATGTAAATGATTCAATTGATTTATATTCTGTAATATATGTTTCTAAAAAATCACTAAATGTTGTTTCTTTTGTATTTTCTTCACCAAGTTCAGGAAGTACATTTGATATATATTCACTAAATACTTGGTTAGGCGCAAATATCAAAACTTTATCACTTGTTAAATTTTTAATTTTATATAGTAGAAATGCAATTCTATGAAGAGCTACTGATGTTTTACCAGAACCTGCAATACCTTGTACTATTAAATTTTTATCTTTAACATTTCTAATTATTGCATTTTGTTCTGTTTGAATAGTATTAACTATATTTTTCATGTATTCATCAGTTTTATTTGCAAGTACTTCTTGTAACATTTCATCTTGAACATTAAGTTTAGAATCGAATACTCTTTTGATTTTAGCATCTTCAATAGTAAATTGTCTTTTATTATGTAAGTATCCTTTAATTATTCCACCAGGAGCTTCATATGAAACTTCACCAGGTTCATAATCATAAAATACACTTGATATTGGTGCTCTCCAGTCATAAATGATATTTTCATTATTTTCTGTAAGATATGTAAGTCCAATATAAATATCTTCTTTACCTTCATCACTTTCAAAAACTATTTTAGCAAAATAAGGTGAGTTTTGAATCTTATAAAGTTTCATGTAATATTTTGCTTTTACTTCAAGATCTTCAATTTCTTTGTCATTGTTTGACATAATAGTTTTCATTTCAGTAGGGTCTAGTTCACTTCTTGTATCCCAAATAAACTTTTTGAATTCTTGTTGTTTTTCTTCATTATCATATAAGTCTTGAGCTAGAGTAGAAATTTGATTTCTTAAAAGATCGATTGTTAATTCTAGATGCTTTTTTTCTTTTTTTAATTCTTCTTCACTTAAATTCATTATTCCTCCTATAAAATTAAGTGTATTTAGCAATAAAATTAACGGTCTAAAAAACATACTATCAAATATGTAATATTTTGTCAATCAATTTTAATTGATTTAATATAAATTTACTATTATAATCTAATTATAGGGAAGTGCATATATGAAAAAACAGAATGCTATATTTAGTGTTGAAAATATATTATTAATTGTATTTGCATTAATGTCTTTTTCTATTGGAATATGGACTAATTATAGAAGTATGTGGCTTGAAAGTATAAATTATAGTGTACAAAGTATAAGTAGAATTTTATCAGTTGCATTAATTTGTAGTTCTATAATAGCATTTATTATTAGTTTATTTTCATCTAAAATTAAAGTTAAAAATGTAATAGTTTTATCTATGATAATTAGAATAATTTCATTTATTTCACTATTAACTATTAATAATGAATTTATAATAAAAACTAGTATGTTACTTACTATTATGTGTGAAGTTATATTTACAATATCATTTTATCCATTACTTTCAAATATAAATAAAAGTGATGAATCTTATAAAAAGAAGACAGTAGTTGAATATTTTTCAAAAGATGCTGGTATTATTATTTGTGGATTATTAATTGGAATTAGTTTTGGTAAATATGTTTTTAATTATAATGGTTGTTTAATACTTGCATTAATATCTACAATTATTTCATGTATATTTTTATTATTTGTTAAAGATATAGAAAAAAATAAAGAAAAATTAACATTAAAAAATACATTTAAAAATATATTTACATCTAAAGTAAATAATATATTTTTATTTAATCAATTAATTATTAATATTTCTTATGGAATAGTTTTTGATTTAATAATATTACTATTAACAAATTATGTTGGATTTAGTGTAACAATTGCATCAATACTTATAATAATTTCAAATTTAATTGGTAGTATACTTGCATCAATATTTAATAAATTTAGTAATAAATTATCTGGCTATATAAGTACAATTATTAAATTTGGTACTAGAAGTATAGGATATTTACTTGCATTTATATTAAATAATAATATTGGTTTTATAATTTCTATAATACTTGCTCATGTAACTTCTAGAATATTAGAAGATAAAGTAACAGGAGTATATCAAAGAAGAATAGATAATAATAGTCAATTTTTATTTGAAAATATAAGATACTTTGTGTGTAGTGTAGGTGAAGGTATTGGAGCATTTCTTGCTGGAATACTTTTACTTAGTTCATTTAAAACATTGTTTTTAGGAGCATTTATTGTTACTTTAATTCAAACATTTATACAATTATATTTAGAAAAAATCAAATAAAAAAGAACATTTATTTTGTATTTAGAAGTACTAATAGTTATCTATTAGTTAATAGTTTTTTTATGAATAAAAGATATAATCTAATATTCTATTTGTAGTGTTTTTTGAATAAATAAATACATTAATAAATGTTCATGAGTAAATATTAACATAAGAAAATTAAAATGTAAAGTATAACTTTATAAAAAATAAATAGAATAATTAAAAATATAATAAAAAAGATTGATTTTTTAAATTATTTATAGTATTATTAACTAGAAGTTGTCCCCAGTTTAGAAAGTCTCTGATTCTATACTTAGGATATACGGATATTTAGGAAAAGGAGGAATGTTTTAAAATGGCATTAAGTAAAGAAAAGAAAACTTCTATTATTGAAGAATATGCTAGAAACAAAAAAGACACTGGTAGTGTTGAAGTACAAGTTGCTCTTTTAACAGAAAGAATTAATAGACTTACTGAACATATGAAAGAACATACACATGATTATCACACTAACCGTGGATTACTACAAATGGTAGGAAAAAGAAAAAGTTTACTTGATTATCTAAAAAAAGAAGATGTACAAAGATATCGTGAACTTATCAAAAAATTAAATTTAAGAAAGTAGGCACTTGTTTTAAGTGTCTTTTAATTTAAGAGAGGAGAAGTATATGAAAAGAGTATTTGAATATGATTTTCAAGGTAGGAAATTGGTAATAGAGCATGGAGAATTAGCAAAACAAGCAGGTGGTGCTGTACTTGTAAGATATGATGATACAGTTATTTTATCTACAGCTGTTATGAGTAATAATGTATCAACTGCAGACTTCTTCCCATTAACAATCCTTTATCAGGAAAAACTATATTCTGTTGGTAAAATTCCAGGTGGATTTATTAAAAGAGAAGGTCGTCCAACAGATGAAGCAACTCTTACTGCAAGAGTTATTGATAGACCTATAAGACCAATGTTTGATGAAAACTTTAGAAATGAAGTACAAGTTGTAAATACAGTTCTTAGTGTAGATCCAGATAGAACACCAGAAATGACTGCAATGTTTGGTTCATCTCTAGCATTATGTATTTCATCAATTCCATTTGATGGTCCAGTATCTGGAGTTATAGTTGGTAAAATTGATGGAGAACTTAAAATTAATCCAACTTGTGAAGAAATGGAAAGAAGTACAATTAACTTAACTGTTGCTGGTACTAAAGATGCTATTAATATGGTTGAAAGTGGTTCTAAACAAGTAAGTGAAGAAGAAATGTTAGAAGCATTAATGTTTGGTCATGAAGCAGTTAAAGAACTTTGTATGATTCAAGAAGATATCATAAGTGAAATAGGAGAAGAAAAAATAGAAGTTACATTAGCTAGCATACCAGATGAGTTAAGACAAGAAGTAGAAGATGACATCAAAGAAGATATGATTGCAGCTATTCAAATTAAAGATAAAATTGAAAAATATGCTAGAATTGATGAATTAAAAGAAAGAGCAGTAACTAATTATAGTGAAAAACATGAAGGAGAAGAAGATTTAGAAAGTAACTTAAAATTAGTTAAGAAAGTTGCTGATGAAATTGAAGGTAATGAAGTTAGAAGACTTATTACAAATGAACATATAAGACCAGATGGTAGAGATATGGATGAAATTAGAGAATTATCAGCAGATGTAGATTTACTTCCAAGAACACATGGTAGTGCATTATTTACAAGAGGACAAACTCAAGCACTTGCTATTACTACACTTGGTGCACAAAATGAAGAACAAATTTTAGATGGACTTGGACTTGAAGATTCTAAGAAATTTATATTCCATTATAACTTCCCTGCATTTAGTGTTGGTGAAACAGGAAGATATGGAGCACCTGGTAGAAGAGAAATAGGACATGGAGCTCTAGCAGAAAGAGCATTATTACAAGTAATGCCATCTCAAGAAGAATTTCCATATACAGTAAGAGTAGTATCAGAAGTATTAGAAAGTAATGGTTCATCTAGTCAAGCAAGTATTTGTGCTGGATGTATGTCATTAATGGCTGCAGGTGTACCAATTAAAGCTCCAGTTGCAGGAATTGCAATGGGACTTATCACAGAAGATGGAACATGTGACTCAAAATATACAATTTTAACTGATATTCAAGGACTTGAAGATCATATGGGAGATATGGACTTTAAAGTAGCTGGTACTAGAAAAGGAATCACAGCTCTTCAAATGGATATTAAAATTAAAGGTGTTACTAAAGAAGTATTAAGAGAAGCTTTAGATAAAGCACATAAAGCAAGAATGAAAATACTTGATGTTATGGAAAATACAATTCCAGAAGTAAGACATGAATTATCACCTTATGCACCAAAAATTAGAACTATGAAAATAGATCCAGAAAAAATTAAAGATGTTATTGGTAAAGGTGGAGAAACAATTACTAAGATTATATTAGAATCAAGTAATGTAACATCAGTAAATCATAAAGATGCTGTTAAAATTGATATTGATGATGATGGAAATGTAATTTGTTATCATATGAAACAAGAAGTATTAGATAAAGCAATTTCTATGATTGAAAATATTACAAAAGAAGTAGAAATTGGAAAAGTTTATACTGTTAAAGTAGTAGATATTCAAGATTTTGGTGCTTTTGTAGAATTATGGCCTGGTTGTGAAGGACTTGTTCATGTATCTCAACTTGATAATAAGAGAGTTAATCACCCAAGTGATATTCTTAAAGTTGGAGATGAAATTGTAGTTAAAGCAATTGGTTATGATAGAAAAGGTAAATTAAATTTATCAAGAAAAGAATTATTACCAAAAGAAGAACCTAAAAAATCAAAAGAAAAAACTACTAAAAAAGAAGAATAGTTAAAAATAAAAACCAAAAAGAAAATTTTTATATCAAAAAAGTGTTAAAAATTTTCTTTTTTTATTGTACTTTATAAAATTTAATGGTAAAATTGTTTTGTAAGATAAGGAGAGTAAATATGAAGAAGAAAATTTTAATGAGTTTATTAACATTTTTAGCATTTACTTGTCTTGCTTTAAATGTTAATGCAACAATATTGAATATTCCAAGTGATACAGAAGCAAAAGCACCACTTGATATTCCAGGGGAAAATGCAATGCTATATGCTGCACTTGCAGAACCATTTGATTTTAGTAACATTAAGTTTACAGTTGCAGGAAATGAAAGTGAATATATAACAGGTCACTCAAATATGCAAAAAATCTTTTTAACTAGTAAACCAGATTTTACTAAATCAGGTCTAGCAGTACTTGGTGATAATTGGTTTACTGCTTATTGTTTAGATGGTAATTTAAAATATCCACAATATGGATACTTAAATTCAGGATTAGCAAAATCAGCAGTTGATTCTAGTGATTATAAAAAAATGCTAGATAATTATGTTTTAGGAGCTTTATTAAATAACCAAGCTGGATATAAAGCTATAGAAGAAAAAGGTGATGGCTTTTATGCACCAACAGTTGTTTATGAAGTTGTAAATCCAAAATTTGAAGCAAATGCTAAAACAGCTGAACAACAATATATTGAATATTTAGATGCTGGTAATGCATTAGAAGTTAAAGTAACTAAATTAGAATATGTAATTTATGAAAGTTCTAATAAAGAAATTACTGCTGATGAATTAGGTCTTAAAAAATTAGAAACTTCAGATGCTAACTTCTCATTTAAGAAAGAAGATGCATTACTTGATAAATATACAACTACTAAAATGAATAGTAGAACTTATGATCATGCATTATGGATATTAGAACATTCATATCCAACAGTAGAATTAAAACAAACATTAGAAACTGCTGGAGCTGACTATGATAAATTAATTGAAGAACTAAAAATTAGTGGTACAGATGATGCAAAAAGAAAACAAGTAGGTAACTATGTATATGCTACTATTCAATATGCTATTTGGAAGAGTTATGATGGTATAGATGAAGGTGGTAAAAAATTAGGAGATAAATTAGTAGGTAGTGAAGAATTAAATAAATTATATCAATATTTAATTAAAGATAGAGCAGAATATAATGGATATAGTAATTTAAAATTCACAAATACACTTACATTAGATCAACCAGCTTCAGGAAAAGAAATATATAAAGAAAATGATAAAACTTATACATATGGACCATATAAAGCAAACTTTGATGCTTTAAGTGGTGGAAACATTGAATTAACAGTAACTAATGCTACAAAAACTGGTATTAGAATCGTTAATGCTGATGGTACAGTAATTAATCAAATTGAACCAGGAAAAGAATTCTATATTGAATGCGATAAGAGTGAAAAAATCGCAAACGTATCAATAAAATTAGCATTAAAAGGTGCAGCAACATTTGAACCTGCTACTAATAGAGGTAGAATATATTATGCACATTATCCATTTGCACAAAACGTTATGTCAGGTGGTAAGATTGTTAATAAAGATTTAGAAAAGCAATTTGATTTAGTATATAATCCAAAAACTGGTGTTGAAAATGTTGCAGTATTATTATTAATTACATTAGTTGCATTCTCATTAGCATACTTAGTATTAAGTTATAAAACAAAATCAGTTGAATTATAAAAAATAAATAAAAAGAAAACAAAAAGAAGTTGAAGTTGTAAAATAAAAGTAGACACAAAAAAGAAGTGTTTACTTTTTCTTTGGTATAATTTAATAAAGGAGATGA
>CANRCX010000028.1 GCA_947629235.1 uncultured Bacilli bacterium
TTTTATAAATTATTTTACATGTAAAGAAAATTTATATAAATTTTAATTAAAAAAATACAAAATACGGAAACTTAAATTTTATTTAATTATTGTGAATACATCATTTTTTTAATATAATTATATTAAAGGTAGATATTGTATTATGGAGGGATACATTCTATTTAGCGCCAGATCTAAAAGGTTAACGAGGATAACAATTATCGAAATTTCGGCGGATATTGTTACGGTTGGTGTAATCGTTAGATATATTACAAAAAGTAAAATCAAAATTACTACAAAAAATATATCAACACAATTTTAATGAAAGGATAAAATATGTGTGGAATAACTGGATATATAGGCAAAAATAATACCGCATTAAAAACTGTTATCGATGGTCTTGAATCTTTAGAATATAGGGGGTATGATTCTGCTGGAATTGCTTATTTACATAATAACCAATTAAATATAGTAAAAGAAAAAGGTAAAATTGTTAATCTAAAAAATAAATTAGATATTACTACATTATCTAATATGGCTATTGGTCATACAAGATGGGCAACTCATGGTAAACCAAGTAAAACAAACTCACATCCACATTCAGTTAATAAATTTTCTATAGTACATAATGGAATAATAGAAAATTATTTAGAATTAAAAGAAGAACTTTTAAAAGCAAATTATAAATTAAAGAGTGAAACTGACACAGAAATTGCATGTGCATATATTGATTATTTATATAAAAATGAAAAAAATATATTAAAGACTTTAAATAAAGCCAGTAAAATATTTAAAGGTTCTTATGCATTTGCTATCATATGTCTAGATGATTTAAATCATTTATATGCTCTAAAAAAAACTAGTCCATTAATCATTGCTAAAGGTAAAAATGAAAATTATATTGCTTCTGATGTTCCAGCAATACTAAAATATACAAATAAATATGTATTATTAGATGATTATGAGATAGCTAAAATTGGTAATGATAAAATCGAAATTTACGATTCTAATTTGAAATTAATAAATAAAAAATTATTAAAATTTGAAGGTTCTTTAGAATCTAGTATGAAATGTGAATATGAAAGTTTTATGTTAAAAGAGATACATGAAGAAAGTAAAGTGTTTATTGACACAATTAATAATTATTTAGATACTGACTTCAAAAATATACCTAATTTAACTAAATATAAAGAATTTCATATTGTGGCATGTGGATCTGCTTATCATGCAGGACTTGTAGGAAAATATTTAATTGAAAATTATGCTAACATTCCTGTAAATGTTGAAATAGCTAGTGAATATAGATATAAAAAGATTTTCTATAATAAAAAAACATTAGTAATTCTTATATCACAGTCTGGAGAAACAGCGGATACTTTAGCTTGTTTAAGAAAAGCTAAAGAAGAACACATTGACACTTTAAGTATTGTTAATGTTGTCGGTTCTAGTATAGCTCGTGAATCAAAATATATTATGTATACTAAAGCAGGATGTGAAATTGCTGTTGCAACAACTAAAGCATACTTGTCACAAATTACTGTTTTAGCAATTATTACTATGTATTTAACTAAAAATATTAATTTAAATTATAAAAATTTAGAAAAATTAATAGAAAAGGAAACTAATAAAGATTATAAAGAAATAGCAAAAAAAATTAATAAAAGTAAAAATATATTTTTTATTGGTAGGGGAATTGACTATGCATTATGTATGGAAGGCGCTTTAAAATTAAAAGAAATATCATATATTAATGCATGTGCATACCCTGCTGGAGAATTAAAACACGGCACAATATCTCTTATTGAAAAAGACACTCCAATAATTGCTATTTCAACTGATGAAAAATTATTAGAAAAAACAATAAGTAATATAAAAGAAGTAAAAGCAAGAGGAGCTAAAGTTATATTTATTACTAATAGTGATATAAAAAGTGATTTTTATGATTATTTAATTAAAATTCCAAAAACAAATAGTCTTTTTCAAAGCATACTTACTATAATACCATTACAAATCATAGCATACGAAGTAGCAAAATCTTTAGGTTGTGATATAGATAAGCCAAGAAATCTTGCAAAATCAGTAACAGTAGAATAATGCAAATATATAAATTTTATTAAATTAAAAAAGAAATCTAATTTTTAAAGATTCCTTTTTTATTTAAAAATATTATTGCAAATGTTATTAAAAATAAAAGTATTATGACTATTAATCCTATTGTTCTAATAGAATTTGTATTTTTAGTTTCAATTAATTGTTTACTAATTGCAAAACTTATATCATTTTCTTCTTTAATATTCCAAGTATAAATATTATCTTTTAATTTATCAGCATTATTAATACCGACACCATTTTTAGATGTTATATTTAAATTTATATTATCATACTCACATAAGAATTTCCCACTTAAACTATAGTAATAATAGTTTTCATCTTCATAAGTATTAAAAAATTCAAAACATTTATTAAATATATAATTGTCTTTAATATTATTATAGTTATATTTGAATTTGTATTCTAATAAATAATCTTTATCATTTAATTTACTATATTTTGTTTGTTTATATTCACTTTGTTCATCATTTATAAAAGCTTTAATTGATAACATACTCTTTTTTTCTGATAAATCGATTAATAATTCATTATCAGTTGGTTTTTCTATTTTATTATCATGATCATAATATTGATGAAAATATTCATCTAATGTAAATTGAGTTTCTATAGTTGAATCAATTTCATTTTCATTAAAATCATAATTAATATTTCCACTACATCCACTTAAAAATAATATTATAGTTATTATTAATATAATTTTTTTCATTTATCCTCCACATTTTATTCTTCCTGAATCTGGTAATCCACATTGGTGACCAGAAACTTCAAAATGCATAGGATCAAATACATCAGGAGTCCATAGACCACCCCAACACCAACCATTACCCATAAAATATCTTTTATATATTTGATAATTAATATTATATTGACAATCTTCCTTGCCACCACAAACTTCACATATAAATTTAGTATAATTATTCCAAGTACTATATCCTTGACTACCATATGGTCCATAAGATTTACTACCATTATTATATGACCATCTATTAAATAAATCTATAGCTACTCCTTCTCCATGTTTTCCACCCTTATTAACATATGCTCCAGCTGTTTCTAATTGAGTTATCCACGGAGTTCTATTTGAATAAGAACATACATTAGTTAATATATTGTGAACCTGATTTGCTACACTAGCATTAAATCTCAAAGATTTAAATATAGTTGCATGATCAGAATAATATACTGTACACCCTAAATCAGTTGTATTAACACTAACAATATTATAACTTTGCGTTGCATTTCCACTTACTTGATTTGAAGTATCTATTTGATCTTGTGTTTGTTGATATTTCTTTTCTTCTTCTAATTTTTTTCTAGCTTCTTCCTGTTTTCTTTTAGCTTCATTCCACTTATCTTGAGCAAGTTTTTCTAATGCTTCTTCTTCTTGACGTAATCTTTTAACTTCACTCATACTTGCTTTTTGATAGCATGTTTTTACTTCTTCATTACTTCCAACTATATTTACTACAATAAAAACTAGATTTGGAATATAAAATATAAGTATTGCCGCAACAGCTCTAATAGAAATTGTTTTTAATATATTACCTGGTGTATTATTAGCATCAATCATTTCTTTTACAGCTGTTATCATGCAAGATAAAAGAAGCATAATAGGAACTATTATAGTGATAATATTTACTATAATTTTTACTATATATATTATTTGTACAATTGTTGATGAGTTACAAATTGATAAAATTTCTAACATATATATCACCATATTTATTATATCATTTAATACATATATAAAGAAACCTTTATTAATTAAAGTTTTTATGTTATAATATGCAAGCTAAAAAGGAGAAAAAAATGAATATTGAAGATAATTATAAAAGAAAAAAGAAAATTTTTTTGTTGCTAGCTACATATTTTATAATCATTTTTACTCCTAAAAATAATGGTTATAAATACGAAAAAGATATTTCTTTAAATAAAAATTATCAATATAATTATTATGATTATTTTGGTACTTATAGAAATGGAAAAGTTTATATAGGAAATAAAAATTATATAGATAAAATATATGAATATGAATCTAACAATGTATATGTTATAGATTCAAGAGATGATACTAATCCTAATATGTATATTTGTGATTCTTCTAAAATTATGAATAAAGATGAAATGAATGATATATTAGAATTATTATTAGAATATGAAAAATTATATCTATCTGATTGGAATAGAAGTATTGAATCAATGAGAAATGAATGGGATATTCATAATATTTTATATAATATAGACTTATTAGAAGATCATACTGAAGCAGTAGATTTAGATAATGAAGATGAAGATAAATTTAATTCAAAAATATTAAGTAGAATATTAAGAAATTAAATTTATTTTTTTATAGTTTTTTACTCACACTATATATTAAAAATTAAATATATTATAGTGGGAGGTAAAAATGAAAAATTGTAATACACAACAACCAATATATACATATACTTGTTATGGCCCAACAGGACCTACCGGACCTACTGGACCTGCTGGTGGACCTACTGGACCTACAGGTGCTACTGGGGCTACTGGGCCAACAGGTGCAACTGGAGCTACTGGACCTACAGGTGCTACTGGGGCTACAGGGCCAACAGGTGCAACTGGAGCTACTGGACCACAAGGTTTACAAGGTATTCAAGGATTAATTGGACTTACTGGTGCAACTGGAGCTACCGGAGCTACAGGAGCAACTGGGGAAACCGGACCACAAGGACCACAAGGTGATATAGGTCCTACCGGACCTACTGGTGCAACCGGAGCTACTGGAGCTACAGGAGCAACTGGGGAAACTGGACCACAAGGACCACAAGGTGATATAGGACCTACAGGGGCAACTGGTGCTACAGGAGCAACTGGGGAAACCGGGCCTGCTGGAGCTGATGCTGAACCTATAACTTTAACATTAGGTACTGTTACAACTGGAGCACCAGGAAGTGATGCAGCTGCTGAAATTACTGGTGATTCTCCAAACTATACATTAAACTTAACTATACCACAAGGACCTACTGGACCTGCTGCAGCATAGAAAATGAAAAATTATAAAATTTGTGTATATGCTATAAGTAAAAATGAAGAAAAATTTGTACAGCGTTGGTATGATTCAATTAAAGATGCTACATATATTTGTGTATTAGATACTGGTTCTACTGATAATACAGTTGAAAAATTAAAAAGTCTTGGAGTAAAGGTTAAAGTTAAAAAAATTAGTCCATGGAGATTTGATAAAGCAAGAAATGAATCATTAAAATTAATACCTAAAGATACTGATATTTGTATTTGTTTAGACTTAGATGAAGTAATGACTAATGGATGGATAGAAAAATTAAATCAAATATGGGATGATAAAACAACTAGATTACATTATAAATATAATTGGAAACTTGATGAAGAAAATAAACCATTAATAAGTTTTTATGCAGATAAAATTCATAAAAATAATGTTTATAAATGGACTCACCCTGTACATGAAGTGTTAACATATATAGGAAATGACAAAGAAATTTATAAAACATGTAATGATTTAATAATTAATCATTATCCTGATAATGAAAAATCTAGAAGTTCATATTTACCACTTTTAGAACTATCTGTTAAGGAAAATCCATTAGATGATAGAAATATGCATTATCTTGGAAGAGAATATATGTATTATCATAGATGGAATGAATGTATTGATACATTAATTAAACATCTAAATTTAAAAACAGCAACATGGAAAGATGAAAGATGTGCATCTATGAGATTTATTGCTCGAAGTTACATTAATTTAAAAAGGTATGATGAAGCAAGAATGTGGCTTGATAAAGCAATAAATGAAGCTCCATATTTAAGAGATCCTTATGTTGAGCGAATGCTACTTGAATATAACTTAAAAAATTATAATGATGCTATTAAGTATGGACTTGAAGCATTAAAAATAAAAAGTCATGCTCTTTCATATATAAATGAATTATTTTCATGGAATGAAACAATTTATGATGTTCTTAGTATATGTTATTATTACATTGGAAATAAAGAAGAAGGTAAAAAATATTTAGATATAGCAATTGAAATGAATCCTAATGATAAAAGACTTATAGAAAACAAAAAGTTTTTTGAATAATTTTTTTCAAAAAACTTTTTTATTTTATAAATTATCTGCTCCATAATGTATTAATTTATTTCTTAAACTTATTAATTTTATTAATTTAACAATATCATAAATTAATATTATACTAGCGGGAATTAAAATAGCAAATAACCAACCTTTTTTAGAAGCTAAAAAGAATTGTACTCTACCAAGTTGTGGTATTTTAAACATTACTTTTCCAAGAACATTATTAGGATATACTTTTTCTTCATCAGCTGATTCATTAGCATCTCCTTTAACTCTATACATTGTTCCAATATCAGGTACATCTAATATTTCAACTATTCTATGTGTAACAGGTGTCCCACCAAAATATGCATTAGTTGAATAAAAAGTTATTACATCATTTACTTTTAAATCTTTTGGATTTATTTTCTTTACAAAAACAACATCATAAACATTAATATTAGGAGTCATACTAGGACTTATAATTGTATATAATCCAAAAGGTGGATTTTCTCCTTTTCTTTCTGCTACTTTATTAACAACAACATACATTATAAAAAAAGAAGCAGTTATCATCAATAATACAATAAAGGTATAACTAATAACTCTATATATCATTCTAAATAATTTTTTTCTTTTTATTACTTTATCTTCTTCCATAATTATCACCTTGTTGTATCATTATTTACCTTTATTTTACCTGCAAATAAATAATTTTTAGAAGAATACTTTTTAATATCAGCATCATCTTTTAATTTTAAAGTAATTGTATATGTATGAGTATTTTTAGGTGTAATACTACCTGTACCTATATCTCTATTTAATACTGGAATTGGTGTATCAATTTTATTAATTACTACATTTGATGTATCTTTACTTTCTGAACTTCCAGTAATTGTATATACAAAATCTTCATCTGTCATATTTGAAAGTGGTGTTATAATTTCAAAACTTATTTTATAATTTCCAATAGTATCTTCACTAGAATTTTCTATTGTAAAATCTATTACTTTTTCCCAACCAGGTTTAATATTATATCCATTTATTTGATTTGGATTATAAAATGTTGTTAACATATTAACATATTTTATATCTAAGTTTGAATTATCTTTTTCTTTTATTACTTTTTTATAATATGAATAAGAAGTAGTTATAAACATAGCAAAAACAGCAACTAATACTATTAAATATAACATTATATTAAACTTTTTAGTTTTACTTTTATTCATAACTTAACTCCTTTACTTTTTATAATTTTATAATAACAAATTTATTATTAGTTTACAATAAACGCAATTAAAAAAGTGAATTACTTCACTTATATTTTACAATATTTTTTTATTTTTTTGGATACTTAGATTCATCAGCAATTTGTACTGATAAGTAACCACTAAATTCTTTTCCTTGAGCAGCATTTTGATCTGCATCTATATAATTTAAGCCAATTGTATATTCATAAGTATGTACTTCATAACCTTCAATAACACCACTACCAATAATTGTACTTTCAGTTGGTACTTCTTTTGATTCAACTCTTGCAAGACTACCACCATTAGTATTTCCACTTCCAGTTAGTGAATATACAAATTGCCCATCTGCATTAGGTGTTAGTGTATTAGATTCTACATTTAAAATAATATTATATTTAATTTGACCAGTTGCTGATGGATCAGTTTGACCTATAGTAAATGTTTTCTTAGAAGATGAACCTGGAACTAATTCTTTTATATCAATAGTAACACCATCATTAAAATTTACTTGACCTAAATTAGGTGCTACTGCTCCAATTGGAGTTTGATTTTCATTTCCGCTAACATTTATACTAAACCAAGCAAAAGTAGCTCCTATTATAGCAACTAATAATGTAGCAATACCAATTATTGAAAGAAATATTGATTGTCCTTTATCATCCATAATTCTAATTCTCCTATCGTTACTCTACTTCTATACTTACTAAAATAATAATACCAATTATTGACAAAAAATTCAAGTAAAATATATAGTTTAATCAACATTCTTTGAAATAGATATAACAGGTCTTATATCTAATTTATTAGTTAAATCTTCTAATATATAAAATTCATCACTATACTGAACTGAAGTACCTTTATCTTTTTCATAAGAGTTAATTGCATAATAATTACCTCTTATACAGTCTTTATCATCAATTAATTTATATGCTCTATTATATTCATCATAAGATATAATTCTTATTTTACTCTTTGTATAATTTTTACATGAATAATTATATTTATTAATTGTGTCAATTGTAAGTCCACCACAATTTTCATTATTGCAACTATAATTATCATATTCATCACATATAGATTTTTCTTCTAATGTATTTTTAAAAGATTCTGATAAACTATCATAAAATACACTATTTAAATAATAATTTATATATGAATTACTCCATTTGTATGGTAAATTACTATCTTTTGCATAATAACAAAAATTACTTTCTGTTTCTAAACATTGTGGTAATTTTTCATCAATTGGTGTACTTTTCATTAAAGTAATTTCATTATTAGTATCTTCTAAAACTACCCATTCTATACTATCTATATTTAATTTTGAACCAGAACAATAAAATAAATTTTCATCATAATTTGAATCATTAGTAAGAAGACAATCTACTTCAAATTTAATTACATCACTAATATTTCCATCTTTATCTTTAAACCAAATATAATTATCTCCTGCACTATATGTTTTTAATATAATATTATCTTCATAATCTTGTTTTATCCAAATACCTTTAAAATCATCACTATTTGAGAGCATATATTCTAAATTAGTTTTATTAGATGAAAATGATATAATTTTATTATTTCTTATAATTTCTACATCAATATTTTCAAAATCATCACAATTATTATCTAAAATTTCTATATTACCTAAATATGTTTTACTAACACATTTTTTATTTGAATTAATTTTAAATCTAACATTTTTATATTTATCTATATTAATATTACCATTACCATTAAAATAATATTTTTCTTTTAATAAAGAACCATTTTCACTATATATAAATCCATCTTTATATATATAATTACCTTCTTTTAATGTATATAAATATTCTAACATTTCTTTTGATTTATTAATTGTATGAATATTTTTATATCTACCCATAAAAAAGAATAATACACATAACATTAGTATTATAAATATAAAAATTACAACTATGTACTTATAAATTTGTTTCATAGCTAATATTATAAAATATTATTATTTAAAAAGTAAATAAAAATGATGATAAAGTATTAATAAATCATCATTTTATAATAATTATTTATTTGTATCAATTCTATTAAATAATATTTCTGCTTCATTTAATGTAATATCAGTTTCTAAATTACCAAATTCTAATGTATCAAATGAAGTATTTTTAGTATTTAACATTTTAAATATTCTTTCACTTGTATTTGGAATAAATGCATTTAATAATATTGCACTAATTCTTATACTTTCTAGTAAATTATATAACACTGTTTTTAGTCTATCACTATTTTGTTCATCTTTAGCTAGTACCCATGGTGTTGTATCATCTATATATTTATTACTTCTTTTTAATAATTCAAATATATCTTCAAGTGCTTCATTTACTTTTAATGCATTCATTTTATTTTCTACAATACTTGGTAACATTTTAGCATAATTTATTAAAGTATCATCTATTTCTTCATATACTTTTGGATTTTCTACTTTTGAATCAAAATATTTTTTACTCATTGCAATAGTTCTATTAACTAAATTACCAAGTGTATTTACAAGATCTGCATTAGTTCTTGCTATTAATGCATCTTCACTAAAATTACCATCATTTCCAAATGGAACTTCTCTTAATGCAAAGTATCTGACTGCATCTACTCCATATTCATTAATATATTCTCTTGGATCTTTATAATTTCCAGATGATTTAGAAATTTTACCACCATCTATAATTAACCATCCATGTCCAAATACTTGTTTAGGTAATTCAAGTCCTAAACTCATTAACATACAAGGCCAAATAATAGTATGGAATCTTACTATTTCTTTTCCAACTAAATGTAAATCAGCTGGCCAATATTTTTTAAATAATTCGCTATTAGTATCAGGATATCCAAGTGAAGTGATATAGTTTGATAATGCATCAATCCATACATAAATTACATGTTTATCATCAAATGTTACTGGTATTCCCCATTTAAATGAAGTACGTGATACACATAAATCTTCAAGACCTGGTTTAATAAAATTATTAAGCATCTCATTTTTTCTACTTATTGGTTGTATAAAATTAGGATTTTTATCGTAAAATTCAACTAATTTATCTTGATATTTTGATAATCTAAAGAAGTATGCTTCTTCTTTTACTTCATGAACATCTCTATGACAATCTGGACATTTTCCATTTTCATCTAATTGACTTTCAGTCCAAAATGATTCACAAGGCGTACAATAAAGTCCTTTATATTCTCCTTTATATATATCTCCCTTATCATACATAATTTTAAATATTTCTTGTACTCTTTTTTCATGATCTTCATCTGTAGTTCTAATAAAATAATCATAAGAAATTCCAAGTTTACTCCATAAATCTTTTGCATTTTCAATAATTGGATTTACATAATCTATTGGACTTACTCCTTTTTCTTCAGCTTTCTTTTCTATTTTCTGTCCATGTTCATCAGTACCTGTTTGAAAAAATACATCATACCCAGAAAGTCTTTTATATCTAGCAATCGCATCAGCAATAATTGTAGTATAACAGTGTCCAATATGAAATTCAGCACTTGGATAATATATTGGTGTTGTTATATAAAATTTTTTCTTTTCCATTTTTTCCTCCTTTAAAATAAAAAAGTCATAAACTAAAGGACGAGTTTACCCGTGGTACCACCTTAATTCATGACTATTAATCATCTCTATTTCCTTATCGTGGAATATACGTTTTGACTCCAGAGCCATTTTCAAGTATTAATTTATTAGTTTCCACCATACACTAACTCTCTATAAAATCAATATCTATCTCTTTCTTTCTTCGTCAACGACTAGATTTTATCATAATTTTATTAAAAAAACTAGTGTTTTATGAATAAATTTTAATGGAATTATACATTTTGTAAATTTTTTGTAAATTTTTTTTAAAAAAACTTTATTTTTATTATTACATTTTGTAAAATGAATACAGATAGTAGAAACTACTATTAAATTTGAAAGGAAAATATTATGGCAGAAAAAATTATTATTAATGAAGGTTCTATGGATAAGTTAATAAGTGACATTCAACAGTTAACTGATAATATTTCATTATCATTTAATGATATGAGCACATTAATGGATGAATCATCAACTTATTTCAATGATGATGTTTCTGACAAAGCAAGAGTAAAATTTAGTGAATTAAAAGCTAGTTTTCCAAAAATAATTGAAGGACTAGAAAATTTTAAAGAAGATTTTATTACTTGCAAAAAAAATTATATTACACAAGAAGCTTCTATTAATTTAAATAATGTTGAAGGTTCAAATATTAATATGGTTGATACTGGAGTAAGATAATAGGAGGTGAATTGAATATGACAGTAGTTGCTGCATCTGGAGCAGGTGGTGGAGGAGAATCTGAATATGGTGTTTCTGCTAGTGAATTAACTAATTTATATGATTCAATAAGAGTTATCTTAACAGAAACTGCTCAAGAAGCTATTAATAATACTGGTGGAATTGAAAACTCTCTTGCTGAAGCATGGCATGGACCTGATGAAGAAAGATTTGTTGAAAACTTACACACATTCTGCAAAGAAGTATGTGAAGCTCTTAATAAATATAATACTGCAATCCAACAAGAATTCCAATCTGTTGAAGATCAATGGGTAGAATTCCAAAATAAAAATGTACAATAAAAAATATTAAAAATTATATAAAGGAGGAATAAATTATGTTTTCATGGTTTTCAGGTGGAAGCTCAGCATTTAGTGTTGATGCTGGTGGATATGACTTAAGAAGTGTTACTCAAAGTGGAATTACTCAAGTTAGAGTTCAAATCCAAGACTATGTTAATGGTATAAATGAAATTTTACAACAAATTAATAAGGTTACTGTAGATCAAGTTGCAACTGCTTTACGTGGTAAAGCTCAATGTGCTACAGTTACTAATTATGTTAATGCCACTGTTACTGAAATTCAAAAAGTAACTTCATTATTTAGTCAATTTGATGAAGCACTACAAAAAGTATATGCAAATTATGCTGCTCAAGCATCTGCTGTTACTACTTCAGATGTTGTTGATGCTAATACTCAAGTTGGTCACAGTGAATCTGATAACTTATCTGGTGTAGCTGGATTTGGTGAATAATTATGATTAGTAGCAATAATAGTAAAAAACCATCATTAAGTGCATCTCAAATAGCAGATATTAATTATACTATTGATAGACTTAATAGATTAAAAAGTAATGTTAATTCAATTATTGCTAAACTAAATAGTGGTAAAGCCGCAATTAATGAGACTATTAATTTAATTAATAGCTCTTTTCAATATGATGATGCTAATTTTGATGATAAAAATTTAGAAGGATCTAAAAATAATTTAGAACAAATTTCTAATTATTTAAGTGGAAGTGTAATTCCAGGAATTAATAATGAAATTACACGTCTTAGAAATAAATTATTAGGAGCTTAATATGAAAAAAATAGAAACCGATACAGCAAAAGTAGAAGATTTATGTGAAAATATCGAAAAAGACATAAATGAATATAATACTAATATATCTACTTTGTTTGATTTATTAAAAAATTTTGTTAATAATAAAACTTGGGTAGGAAATGATGCTTTAAACTACACTGACTATGCAGTACCTTTTGAAGAAGATTATAATAAATTTGGAAATGATTTAACTGACTTTCTAAATATATTAAAGGGAAGTAATTCTGACCTTCAAAACAAGGCTAATGATACCAGAGTTGATGGAGGTGAAAAGAAATGACAAAAGTTTTATTTGATAATGATAAAATTGAGTCTAGTGTTATTCCAAAATTAGATGACGCATTAAAAGATATAAATAGTGCAATTTCTATTGCAAATAGTTTAAGTATTCCAAGTTTCGGTTATTCATCATATTTATATGGTTTAGCAAGTAATATTAAAAGTAATTATGATAAATGTATAAAAGTTAAAAATACACTTAATGATGGAAAAGTAAATTTTACAAATTATGTAGATGAAGGTGTTAAAAATTTCAGTAAAAAAGTTATTGATGATTTTACACCAAATGAAAAGAAAATTAATCTTTTATAATTATGAAGTTGTAAAATAAAAGTAGACACAAAAAAGAAGTGTTTACTTTTTCTTTGGTATAATTTAATAAAGGAGATGAT
>CANRCX010000029.1 GCA_947629235.1 uncultured Bacilli bacterium
ATCTATATTAAAATTTTCATTTTAATATCTTTTTTACATAGTGCTACTTGTTTTCCATAAAACTTTTCACACTATCAATTGTCACATATTATATCATATATGTCTTTTTTTGTCAAAATTAGATATATATTTTATCAATTCTTCCACAAATTTTATCTCCTGGAAATACACTTATTCTAAAATTATCATTTTTAAGTATTGGCAAAACATTTTTAACTATTCTTTTATCTTTATATGAATTATAAAATGTATTAACAATTAAATCTGCAAGTTGTATACCATAATTACTAGCAGAGTCATAATATGTAACTTTAAATGAATAATTTTCTAAACAAAATTCAGTTTGTAAATATGTTTCTAAATCATTTAGTTTTCCAACACTTATATTTCTATTATCTATACTTACTATAAATATAATATTATCTTTAATATCTAAAAGTGGCATTATTGAATCTTTAAATAATAATTTTACTGCATAATTAAAAAATATATTAGATTCAACTATTTCTTTCTTCATTGAATGTTTTTTAAATATTTTAACACAACCACAAAATGCATTAATATTTTGCATTTCAGTAAATATATTTCTTTTATCTTCATCAGTCATATTATAAGATTTAATTTCAGTATTAAGACTAATATTTCTTGTTTCTTTAATTATTTTATTAATTTTTTTATAATTAGATAATATTTTATTTTTTTCTTCAAAGAAAGTAAAATAGCCACCAACAGCAAAATATGCAGTTTTACTATTTTTATGTATTGAACCACTTTCATCTATATATACATATATTTTCATATTACTTCACCAAAGAAATTATATAATACATTTTAAATAAAATTAATATAAAAATATTTATCAAAAAACTATAAAAAATTAATAATTTAATTATGTAATTTTTAAATATAAAGAAATAAAAATATACTAAAATTATTAATAATAAAAAAATAATTTTAGCGATTAAAAAGAGTTAAAAATAAAAGTAATTTTTTTGTAAAATAAATGTAAACAAAAATATAACAAATTTACATTTAATTTGTTATATTTTTATATTAATTATTTTCATCTTCATTTGTAATTATTGATGGTCTATAAAATTCTTTTTGTATTTTATTAGTTGACCATAATAATTGATGGAAAGGTTTATTTACTATTAAGTCAAATTCTCCAATGTATTCATAAACAGTTGGTTTAAATTTAAGTTTAAAGTTATTTAATTCTCTATATGGATTTTTATCACTAAAGTCTCCAGTAATACCATATAAATCTACATATAAATATCCAGCTTTTTTATACTCTTCAATTATTTTATAATACATAAATGTTTTAGTATCTGTTCCTTCAAATTCATTTTTACATCCAGTCATTACTATTGAAACTCTACCTTGATGTTTAACAATAAATGCACCACCTATAATTTCTTTTATATTTTTAGTATTCATTTTGTTATTTGCAGTAACTATATCACTAGATATTTTTGATATGGTTTGATCTGATTTCATTTTTTTGTTATAAATATCCATATTATTTGGGTTTTTATTAAATTCATCATTTATTTTTTCGTTTTTTTCTTGTTCATAAATATATTGTTTTTGTAAATATTTTACATATGTTTCATAATTAAGTTCCACAAATAATAAATCTACCATATTACTTTCTTTAAATGTACTATAAAAATATTTATAATATGCAAGTGTTTTATCTTCTTTATCATCAATAAAAGAGTAGAACTTTTCAATATCATTTTCATTTCCTGAAATTAATCTTAATCCACCAAGTTCTTGATTTTTAACACTATCTATTAAACTTCTGTCTAGACTATCAAAATTATATTTTTTTAAATATATAACTGGTGTATATTTAGGAAGTAAAGATTCAAAATATAAGTTATCTTTTAATTTATCATATCCAAGTGTTTTTAATTCATGAATTAAAATTCTATTTTTAGAATTAACTAATTTACTTTTTTTATTAAAATCTAGTGTAGCATAAGTAATTTCTGGATTTATTTTAATGAAAGCAAATTTCTTTAATAAAAAATATTCTTTAATTTTTTTAGTAAATTCTTTTAATAACTCAATGTCATAGTAATCAATTAAAAAGCCTCTTGGAGCATATCCATATTTCATATTTGGACCTATTGATTTATATAAAATTAAACTTCCAGCTATCATTAAATCTTCATGAAAAGCTCCAATATACATAACTGAAAAATCACTATGAGTCATAAGTGTTCCATATTCTTTAGTTTGAAAGAAGTTTTTAAGTACATGTTTATTTGCAAATTCATTAAAAATATTTGCGTCTATTTCTTTTATTGTCATATTTATTCTCCTTTTATTAAGTTTATTATAGCATATTTAAGAAAAAAATTGTATAATTGATGTAGAAATAATTGGAGGCAATAAAAATGAGTAAAATTGTTGATGTATATGCAAGAGAAATATTAGATTCAAGGGGGTATCCAACTGTTGAAGTAGAAGTTACAACAGAAAGCGGACATAAAGGCATAGCTGCTGTTCCATCAGGAGCTTCAACTGGAAGTAGGGAAGCTTTAGAGCTTAGGGATAATGATGAAAGATATTGTGGAAAAGGTGTATTAAAGGCTGTAAATAATGTAAATAGTATTATTAAACCAGAAGTTGTTGGAATGGATGTAACACACCAAACAGAAATAGATAAGAAAATGATAGAATTAGATGGTACTGAAAATAAAAGTAAACTTGGTGCTAATGCTATATTAGGTGTAAGTCTTGCTTGTCTAAAAGCTGCTGCAAGTGAAGCAGGAAAAGAACTATATGAATATTTAAGTCCAAGAGAAAAGAAAATTCCAAGACTTATGTTTAATATTGTTAATGGTGGAATGCATGCTAAAAATAACTTAGATATTCAAGAATTTATGATTGTACCTAAAAAAGAATCATTTAAGGAAAGCCTTAGATGTGCAAGTGAAGTGTTTCATGCATTAAAAAAATTATTAGATAATGAAGGACTTGCAACTTCAGTTGGAGATGAAGGTGGTTTTGCACCTAATCTTGAAAATAATAAATCTGCTTTAAATTATATAATTAAAGCAATTGAAACAGCTGATTATGTACCTGGAAAAGATGTATTTATTGCATTAGACGTCGCAGCATCTTCATTATATAATGAACAAACAAAATCATATAAAATTGATGATAAAATTCTTTCTAAAGAAGAGCTTTTAGATTATTATTTAGATTTACTTAAAAATTATCCAATAATATCTATAGAAGATCCATTTGATGAAAATGATTATGAAGGATTTAAATTAATGACTGATAAATTAAGTAAAGAAATAAATATCGTAGGAGATGATTTATTTGTTACTAATAAAAAAGAATTACAAAAAGGTATAGATATGGGACTTTGTAATTCAGTATTAATTAAACCAAATCAAATTGGAACATTCTATGAAACTTTAGAAACAATAGTACTTGCTAAAAAACACAATTATACAACTATTATGTCTCATAGAAGTGGTGAAACTACAGATACATTTATTATAGATGCAGCAGTAGCATTAAATATACCATTTATTAAAACAGGTTCTGTTTCAAGGGGAGAGAGAATTTGTAAATTTAATAGACTTTTAAAAATTGAAGAAGAATTAAATAAAAATAAATAATTAATTTAAATATAATTAAATAAGGAGAAGATTATGAATAATAAAAAAATAATTCTTAAAATTATTATTGCTTGTGTTGTTATATCAATAATTTCATTTAGCATTTATGCTTATATTACTATACATAAAAGTAATTTAGAAAGTGAAAGAATAGATCTTCTTACATATTTAAATAATACATATAAGAATGAAGTTTTACCATCTCGTTCACCAATTTATGGTTTGCTTAATTATAATTTTGATGAGATTGATCCATCTAAAATTAGTACTAAAGTATTAAACTATACTAATATGTTTTATAATAGTGAACTAAATAGTACAGGTGTAGATAAAATATATAAAGATAAAACTGGTAAAACTAAAAGTGAATATGAAAGTCAATCAAATTATGTTTATATGAAAGAAGCAAATTGTTATTATCATCAAAATGTTTTAAAAGATAAAACATATAATTGTGATAAAATATGTTCTAGTGATACTGTAACAATTATTAATGATATTGAAAATAAATTAAAATGGGATAATGTAACAGAAGATGATGTTAAAACATATTGTATAAAAAATGGAATATATGAAAATAGTGATCTTTCATATACTAATATGTTTATTGATTTAGCTTCATTGAAAAATTTATTTAAAGATATTACTGGAAAAGAAATTGTATTTGGAAGTGATATTACTAGTAGTGAATATTATAAATATAATTCATTTTCTACTAAAAGAGATGAAAGACTTTCAAATAATATAACTAGTATAGATGATTTAAGTAATTTATCAATTAAAGGAAATATTATAACAAGTGAATATACAGCTAATTCTGAAAACGGGGCCTTATATAAAGGCACATTAAAAGTAGAAAAGAAAGATAAAAATTATATTATATTATCTAATAAGATAAATAATGGATTAGATTTATATAAGTAGGTGAATAATGCAAATAATTGAATACAATAAATTAGATGAATTAATTAAAGAATATATTTCACAAAAAACCCCTTTAGCTATTTTAGTAAGTAATTATAATGTTTCTTATAAACAAATAAATTATATAATAAAAGTAGTAAAAGATATGATGCATATTAAAGATAATAATGCATATAAAAATGAAGATTATAAAGAAATGTTAAAGAGTATTGAAAATATTGATGAAAAATTAAGTAAAACTACACAAAACTCTGAAAAAATAAAACTAGAATATGATAAAGAAAGTGAACAAGAAAAACTTATTAAATCATCTAAATCTATAATTGATGATACATTAAATATATTTTTTAATAATATTGATTTGAAGGAAGAAGCTTATTCGTATGCAAATGAAGCTCTAGCAGAAGTATTAAATGATTATAATTCAACTTCAAGGGTAAATTTTATAGCACTTTTAACATCTAAAATTATTAGAATAATAAAAGCTAATTTTAAAGAAATTATGGGAATGTCTTTTGAAGAATATACAGAATCTATAAATATAAATCCAAATTTTTCTGATGTTCCAGAAATTATTGATATTGATAAGTTAGTAGAAAATAATAGTATGAGTGATAGTCTTGATGATGAAAAGTATGAATCTGAACATTTTATAAGTGAAAATGATGTAGAAAAAGAAACTATGAATAATTTATTAGTAGAAAATATAGAAGAAATATTAGAAACTTTACCACAAGATGAAGCACAAGTTATAAGATTAAGGTATGGTCTTGGTGGTAATGAAATGCATAGTTTTGCACAGATTGCTAAAGAATTAAATATGACAGTTGAAATGGTTAGAAATAGAGAATATAAAGCATTAAAAAAATTAAGACACCCAAATAGAGTAAAAAAATTAAGAGAACAAAAATTCAATGAAAATAATAATTATAATATAAATGATAGAATTTATACTAAAATAATAGATTTAATAAATCGTGGTATGTCACTAGAATCTATGATAGATTTTATTAATATGGAAGGTGTAAATTGGAGTAGAGAAAATATTTTAGTAGCTTTTAAATTATTAATTGATACATTTGATAAAATATATGACTTAAATAGATATAAATATTTTTCTTTAGATACAATACATGATTTAGTTAATAAATTTACAAATAATCAATTTTCAAGTGAATTTATTTCTAAATTAGTAGAAAATTATTCACAAGATATTAATTTATATAGAGAACTTCAAAATTACTATATTACAAATAATTATGTAAATATTCATAATAAAATTTAATATTTATATAAAACAAATTATTTGCACAAAATATAAATATAGTGTATAATACTATTCACGAGAGGAATGATAAAATGGAAACATTATTAATAGTTATATCAGTTTTAATGATAGTACTTGTATTACTTCAAAGTAGTAAAGCAAGTGATGCTAGTCAAATAATTACTGGGGGTAATTCAATGCTACTTGGTAAAATTAAAGAAAGAGGAGCAGAAAAATTTATAACAAGACTTACTTATGCTCTTGGATTTGCTTTTATAATAATATCATTTATATTATCAGTAAAATAAGTAAAAAAGTTCATAAAAAAGTATGGACTTTTTAATTTGTGTGATAAAATGATTATAGAGGGATTATATGAGAGATAAAATATTAAACATTATAGAAAATGAACATAGAAGATTAGATCCAAAAGAAATAATGGATAGAATTAATAAAAATGCAAGTATTGAAGAACTTAGAAGTTTAATTCATGAGCTTGATTTAATGTGTAGAGATGGAATACTTAGATGTAGTAAAGGTAATACTTATGTTAAAAATGACATTATTAATAGTCGTGAAGATGGAATATATACTGGTATTGTTGATATGCATGAAAAGGGTAATGCACATGTAATTGTTCAAGGTGAAGATGAAGATATTTTTATACCTAAAAATAATATGTGTGGTGCCCATGATAAAGATACTGTACTAGTTAGATTAAAAGAAGATTATGAAAGAAATGATAAACATAAAAAAATGTATAATACAACTAATGAAAATACTGATAATAGAAGAGAAGGTAAAATAATTAAAATAGTTAAAAGGTCACTTGGTAAATCAATTGGTGAAGTAATTGATGATAATGGTAGAATATATGTGCATCCTATTGATAACTCACTTCCATATGAAGTAGTAGTTGAAGAAAATAAAGATTTAAATTTAGTTGATGGATTACTTGTACATTTAGATTATGTAGAAGATTTATCTAAAAATAAAGTACTTGCTAGAATTGATAATATTATTTGTCATAAAAATGCACCTGGTAAAGAAACTGAAATTGCATTAATTGCAAGTGAATTTAAACTTCGAATGAATTTTCCAGAAGAATGTCAAAAAGAAGCTAGTTCTATGCCTAGATGTTTAACAGAAGAAATGATTAAAAAAGGACTAGAAGAAGAAAAAAGAGAAGATTTAAGGGGAGAAGTTATATTTACAATTGATGGTAAAGATACTAAGGATATTGATGATGCAATAAGTTTAAAAATACTTCCAAATGGTAATTATGAATTAGGTGTTCACATAGCAGATGTATCATATTATGTAAAACCAGGTATGGCACTATGGAAAGAAGCAGAATTAAGAGGAAACTCTAACTATTTAGGTAATAAAGTTATACCAATGTTACCTGTTGAATTATCAAATGGAATATGTTCATTAAATCCAAATGAAGATAGATTTGCAGTAAGTACAATTATGGAAATAAATCATTCTGGTGAAATAGTAAATTATAGAGTTACTAAAAGTATTATCAGATCTAAAAAGAAAATGAATTATGATGCAGTTGAAGATATATTAGAAGATAAAGAAACTGAAGATACAGTCGGCTATGATACATTAAAATATACACTAAAAGACACAGATACTCTTGATAGTGTAGCATTTGATAATAGTATGACTAGTGAAGACTTACTATCTTACAATAAAGGTATAGAATTTAAAAGTGGAAATGAAATAAATATTCCATGTAGTGTAATTCTTAAAAATATGAATGTTTTATCTAAAAAATTATCAAATTATAAAGAAAAACGTGGAGAAATTAAATTTGAAAGTGATGAAACATATAATAAATTTGATGATGAAGATAATATAATTGATATTTATCCAAGAATACAACGAGATGCAGAAATGTTAATTGAAAACTTTATGATAGCAAATAATGAGTCAATAGCAGATTACCTAGAAAAATATGAAGTTGCTACATATAGAATTCATGAAATGCCACTTCAAAAGAAAATAGAAGATTTTATGACTTTTTTAGAATTACTTGGAATACATTATCCAGGTAAAATAAATACAGAAAATGTATCTAGTAGGGATTGTCAAAAATTACTTGAATATTTAAAAGATAGACAAGACTATAAAATACTAAATAAAAAATTATTAAGAAGTATGCAAAAAGCAAGATATTCTACTACTAATATGGGACATTTTGGTATAGCAAGTCCTAAATATACACATTTTACATCTCCAATTAGAAGATTTGATGATTTATTAAATCATACAAGTGTAACACAAATTTTGAATAGTGAAAGATTAGAAAGTAAATGGATAAAATCATGGAATGCATATCTTACTACAATATGTGATTATATATCTGATTGTGAGAGAAATAGTGAAAAATGTGAACGTGAAGTTGATGATATGTTAAAAGCATCATATATGACTAATCATATAGGAGAAGAATTTGAAGCAACAGTTGATTCAATATTATCTACCTCATTCTTTGTTCAAACTGATAAATATATTGAAGGTAGAGTAGATACAATGGAAAAGAATGATAAAGAAATTGGTATTTTAGGTTATTATGATTATGATGAAAGATTATCTGCATACACTAGAAATGGTAGAGTAGATTTAAGATATGGAGATAGAGTACTTGTTAAATGTATTAATGCAGATGTAGAAAAAAGAGAAGTAGATTTTTCACTTGTAAGGAAGTTATAATATGGAAATTGTTAATAGAAAAGCAAGTCATGATTATTTTATAAAAGATAGGTATGAAGTTGGAATTGAACTTAAAGGTACTGAAATTAAAAGTATTAGAAAAGGTTCTGCTAATATTAGTGATGCATATGCTAGAATTAAAAATAATGAAGTATTTTTAACAAATATGTATATTGCTAAGTATGAAGAAGGTAATAGATTTAATCATGATGAGAGAAGAGAAAGAAAACTATTACTACATAAAAAAGAAATAATTAAAATTAATCATGAAATAACAACTAATAGATATACATTAATACCATTAAAATTATATTTTAAAAGAAATAAAGTTAAAATAGAACTTGGTATTTGCCAAGGTAAAAAATTATATGATAAAAGAGAATCATTAAAACAAAAAGATATGAAAAGACAAGAATATTTAAAGTATTAAGTTAATATAATATTCTAGGTGAACATATGAAAAAACAAGTTCCTAGAATATTTGTTAACAAAATAGATAAAATACATAATAATAAAGAAGTATATTATTCATATAAAGATGATAATAGTGAAGAAGTTATTCCAAAAGAAGATATTACTATAAATGAATATGATATGCAAAATAAATTAAATCAATTATTTAGAGCAAATGATTTTATTTATAAAAAGAAATTTCATATTAAAACTAAATATGGTGAAGGGGACTACACTATAATATCTAAAAGTTATGATTATTTACTCACTATTAATGGTGAAAAAATATATATTAATAATATAATAGATATTTATTAAAAAACACTTGAATTAAATAATTATTTATGATAATATTTAATTACACAAAGAAGTGTTTTTTTTTGGAGGGATTTTTGTGAAAGGAATTAAAAAATTTTTTAAAGGCGTTAAGAAAGAAGCAATCGCATCAAGATGGCCAGATGGAAAAAGCTTAGTTAAATATTCTTGTATAACAATAACTATGCTTGCATTCTTTGGTTTATTCTTTTATGTACTTGATGCAATATTTGCACTTGTAAGGGGGGCATTCTAATGGAAGAAGAAAAGAAATTATGGTATGTTGTTAATGCATACAGTGGACATGAACAAAAAGTAAAAGATTATTTAGAATCAAGACGTGAAAGTATGGGTATGGAAAATAACATATTTAGAGTTATTATTCCAGAAAGAACTGAAATTGAAGTAAAAGATGGTGTTAAAAAAGAAAAGGTTCGTAAAATGTTTCCAGGATATGTTTTAATTGAAATGATTATGTCTGATGAAGCATGGTATGTTGTTCGTAATACACCAGGTGTAACAGGATTTATTGGATCTTCTGGAAAAGGAGCTAAACCAATTCCACTATCTGATGAAGAAGTTAAGAAATTTATTGGCGATGGAGAAGAAAAAGCTAAACCAATTAATACTGATGTTGAAGTAGGAGATACTGTTTCAATTATAGATGGACCATTCAAAGGTATGTCTGGTAAGATTGAAAGTGAAGATAAAGAAAATGAAAAATTAACTGTATTAATAGACTTATTTGGACAAGAAACACCAGTTGAAGTAGATTTAATTCAAGTAACAAAAATGTAATAGAGATAAAAATGGAAAAAGGTAAAATTAGGAAAATACAAAAAAATATTTCAGAAGAATTAAGAACTGTTGAAGAGTCTTTTATAAAATCTGCTGAAGAGAATACAGAAGAACATATATCAGAATATTTAAAATTAGAGCCATCATATAATGGTAGTTATATATGCGCAGATTTATTTAAAGAAACATTTAAAGAATATGTTACTAATTTAGTAACAAGAATGAAATATGCAGAAATTGTACATAATTCAGCAGCAGTTTTATCAGATGAATTATTTCATAGAATTGCTAATTCTGGAAAAATGAAAAAATGTATATTTTTATCAGGTGTTCCAGGAGCAGGAAAATCATTCTTAATACAATCATTATATTTATCTGGTGAAATTGATAAAGAAACAATGGTTTTTGAAGGCGATATAACATCTTTAAGTATTATAGAAAAAATGGATTATGTAAAAAAGAATAATATTGATATTTATGTTGTTATTGTAAATCCTACTGTTGAATTAGCACAAAGAAATGCTATTGAAAGACATTTTGAAGTAGGAAGAGGAGCTAGTTGTGAAACAATGGCAAGAATAATGAGTAAAATACCATTTTCATTAGAAAACATTAAAAAATTATTTCCAGATGCAGAATTAGGTATATATAATAAAAGTTCTAATTATGATATTAAATTAATTTATGGATTTGAAAATCTTGGATGTTTATATCAAGGAACTTATGAAGAATTATTATCAAGACTTCAATATTTTAGAGATGTTATATTAAATGAAAAAAATGATGTTAGTGAGGAAACTTATGCAAGATAAAAAAGAATATTTAAAAAAAATATTAGAAAAAGCTAAAGCCATTGCAGAAAAATCTAAAGATCCTATAATAAGAAAAAAAATAAAAGAAAAAATAAAGTATTAAAGTTGTAATGTCATGATTGAATAGTATTGGAAATTCCCAATATAAGTAAAAAAATAAATTATAGAATTAAATTCCCATAAAAAGGGATT
>CANRCX010000030.1 GCA_947629235.1 uncultured Bacilli bacterium
GAAATTAAAAAAATACAAATTTAATTATATAACTTGTATTTTTCTCTTATTTTTTCCAACTTTTACTTTACTTCATCTCAATTATAATGGGTATTGTTTTTTAAATGTAATTATAGCTACTATAATCATAGCAATTGTATAAATTATTTTAATTAATAAAGATAATATTTTTATAATACTTTCATTTTTTATATGTTTTTTAATAAATTTAATTGGTTTTAAATAAAAAGTTGTTGCAAAACCTTCATTGTAAAATTGATGAATATATTCTTTCATTTATCCACCAACCTTATTATTTAATTCATCAATAGTAACTTTACTTTGATGTGGAATTGGTTTCCATTCAACTTTTTTGAATACTGCAATATATGTTGTATATCTTCCAATAATATCAAAAGTAGGCCAAGTAATTGTGAATAATATTTTATCTTTTAATTTCATTTTCTTAATTCTACTATCTTCTATTATAAATAGATAAACAGCCATTAACATATTTGATATATAAGCACCAATTCTATATAGTATTCTAAACCAAATAGTAAGTATAAAACCTATTAACATTGCGGTATATCCAGGTTTAATATTTATTTTAATTGTAACTAAATCTCTTAAGAATTTAGTTAAGAATGATCCACCACTAAATAAATTAACTCCATTAATTCCATTAGCATAAGTATAACAAGAATAAATAATTAATGAGAATATCATCCATCTTACTAAGTTAATAACTACAAGTGGTGTTAATTGAACTAATGTATCAAATGATGCAAATCTATGTCTTATAGATTCAACAATACTTAACATTACATCTTTAAATGTTTTATTCTTTTTATCTTTTTTATTATTTTTATTCCAATTTGTTTTTAAGAATTTTTTACCAAAGAATATATTAATAAATAAGTATGGCCCTGTTTGAACGAATGCTTGTAAGTGTCCTTTAGACCAACGAAGTCTTTGTCTTAATGCAACTCTTAAACTTACTGGTTGTTCATCAAAGAATTCTGCTTCATCTTGATATGTTATTTGATATCCTTGAGCAACTGCATCAGCAGTTAATGCTCTATCTTCTGTAAGTGAAGTATATTTCCATCCATCTTTAACTATTTCATTTGAAAATAAGAACCCTGTACCTTGAATATTAGTAGCAAGTCTTAAAACACTTCTTGCTCTGTGATTAGTTCTAATTGAACGAATCCAATGAAGAGCATATGTAGAAGATACCCAATTCTCATCAAAGTTTTTAGTATTTCTATATGAAGTTATTATCTTTTGACCAGAATCAAATGCATCATTCATTTTAGAAATATAATTCTTTTTAAGTAAGTTATCTGCATCAAATACAAAATAACCTTCAAATGTTTCTATTCCATAATCTTTTTTAATATTTTCAAATAAAAATTGAAGAGCATATCCTTTTGTTCTATGTTCTGTGTCATGTCTTTCATAAACAATAGCACCTTTACTTCTTGCTATATCTGCTGTATCATCTGTACAATTATCAGCAACAACAAAAACAGTATATAAGTCTTTTGGATAATCTTGTTTATTTATACTATCTAATAAGTTTCCAATTACATACTTTTCATTTCTAGCAGCTATAACTATTCCATATTTATGTTTATTTTTAGCAGGTTTAAATTTTCTTGTAAAAAACATTCCTATAACAAAATAAAATGCTTTATGAATAACAATTATACTTAAAAATAAACCTATTATATCATTAATATTTTTACCATCTTGGTAAAAACTACCAATTGATTTGAATATTGAATCTAATACTTCCATAAAAAAACCTCTTAATAATTATAGCAAAATATTAAGATTAATACAATTGTTCACATACTCCTGGGTCTGGTTCATAGAAGCAATGACTTTTATATCTTCCAGCATTTCTTTGATTAAACCATGTACTTTTACAATCATCTTTACCACTTGGTGCATAAAACCACAACGCGTTTGTAGCAGGATGATAGTATTCACCTTTTAATACTCTTTTAGCTAGTTCTTTTTCTTTAGTAGTAGCACTTCCACTATTAAATAGAGAACTATTTGTTCCAACAAAACCACCAGGTTTTTGATAAACTACATCAGTTATACTTCTTATATTTTTAAAATCAAGACAATCAGCAATTGCTCTATTAACAATAACATTTCCTACCATAAGCATAGCAAGTTCACCTTCACCAAGAGCTTCTGCTCTCATAAGTCTTGCACATAAATCAAGTTCTTTATCAGTATATTTTATAAGCATAATATCACCTTTCATATTATATGAAAAAGTGATATTTATGTAGATTATATTTTATTATGCTTTCTATAATTAAAATTTTGTTATAAAAGATTATCTAAAGGCATCTATAGTCATAATAAATAGCTAAATATTAGTGTCAAAATTTGTCAATAATTTCAAATATGCTTTAAAATAATTAAATAATTATATAAAATAAAATTGGTGATATGCATATGGAATTAAATGAAGAAATATTTAGAGAATATGATATAAGGGGAGTATATGGAACAGATATTGATGATGATATTGCATATAAAATAGGTCTAGCTTTTGGAACTAAATTAAATGAATATAATATTCCATCAACAGTAGTTGCATATGATAATAGACTTTCATCTCCTAGTTTAGAAGCATCTTTAGTAAAAGGGCTTGTTGAAACTGGAATACATGTTAAAAGACTTGGACTTGCGACTACTCCTATGTGTTATTTTGCAGCTAATTATTTAAATACTAATTCTAGTATGATGATAACAGCATCTCATAATCCTAAAGAATATAATGGATTTAAATTTTCTTATAATGGAATTCATAATGCATATGGAAGTGCTGTAAAAGAAATATATAATATAATTAAAAGTGAAAAATTTACATATGGAAAAGGTAGTGTAGAAGACACAGATATAAGAAGTGCTTATATTGATTTAATATTAAATAAATTATCATTTGGTGATAGGAAAATAAAAGTAGTATATGATTGTGGTAATGGTACTACTAGTATAATAGCTGATGAAATATTTTCTCATTTAAATAATGTTGAAAGTATTGGAATATGTAATACTAGTGATGGTAATTTTCCACTTCATCATCCAGATCCTTGTGTTTATGAAAATTTAACTATGTTAAAAGAAAAAGTATTAGAAACTCATGCAGACTTAGGAATTGGTTATGATGGAGATGGTGATAGAGTAGGATTTGTTGATGAAAAAGGTAATATGATTGAAATTGATAAATTCTTAATTATCATGTGGAAATATTTATATGATAAAGTAGATAAAAAAGAATGTTTATTTGATGTTAAATGTTCTAAATCACTAGAAGATGAACTTATTAAATTAGGAGTTAAACCAATTGAATATAGAACAGGAAATTCATATACAAGAGCAGCTTCTGCTGAAGGTGATTATCCTTTAAGTGGTGAGTTATCAGGACATGTTTATTTTAGAGATAAATTTCCAGGATATGATGATGGTATATATGTAGGAATGAGACTTATTGAAATGTTATCTCATATTAGTTCTTCTGTTAGTAGTTTACTTGATAATATTTCTAAATACTATTCAACACCTGAAATAAAAATACATGCAGATGATAATATTAAATTTGAAATAGTTAATAAAATTAAAGAATATTGTGATACAAATGGATATAATTATATAAATATTGATGGTGTTAAAGCTAAATTTGATTATGGCTTTGCTTTAGTTCGAGCATCTAATACTGGTCCTAATATAACTACTCGTTTTGAAGCAACTACTAAAGAAAAATTAGATGAATTACAAAAAGAGTTTACTGATGAAGTAAATAAATATTTAAATAATTAGGAGGATAAATGGAATTAATTTTACTTGAATATATTGAAAATACTAAATATGGTAAAGTAGCAAGATTTCTTAAAGATGATAAAGAAGTATTTTCTAAAGTAATAGAAAAAGATGATGAAATCATTTATGAAGAATTACCTTTAGATGAACAAGAAGAATTTAACTCCATAAATATAATTGATGATTAAAGAATTACCATTAAATATTTTAAGTCCTTATATTAATAAAATATCTCAAAGATGTTCTCTTTTGTATGGAATAGATACTAAATTATTAGTAGATAGAATGAATAAAATTAAAAATATTCAAATATGTAATTTGCCAAAACATATTGCTATGCAAGTATCTTTTGATAATCCTGAACCATTAATTTTAATTAATCCATCTCATTGTAGAGTAGATAGTAAAGGAAATATAATATCATTTGTTAATTCAATAAATGAATTTGAAGAGCATTCTTTAATTCATGAGCTTTTACATGTTTCAGCAAAAGGTATTGTTTCATCTGGGATAATAGATATATCATTTCCAGGTGGTTATACTGGATTAAATGAAGGTATAACTCAAATGTTAACAGATGATATATGTGGATATACAGAAAATAAATATTTGAAAAGTTATAATGAAATGAAAATATTTGCAAAAATATTAAGAACAACTTTTGGTAATGATGTTATATGTGAATCATATTTTAAAAATAGTGATTCATTAAAAGATAAATTTTTTGAAATAACAAAAGATAAAGACTATTATTATCAATTTAATATAAAATTAACTGCTATAAATGTAATAGTTAAAAAATTATATAGTAGTCCTGATAATGCTTCTTTAAAAGATAGTTATTCTCGTAAGATTAATTATTTATTAAATGATTTAATACTAAATATAGTAATTCCTTATATTAAAAAATTAGATCCAAAAGAGAAAGAAAAATATATTTATAATTTATTTTTAGATTTAAATGGTGATGAAGTATTTACTTATCAAGTTAAAAATATATTATCTAAATATATAAATATGAATGATAATGAACTTGGTTTAGAAAAGAAAAAATTAACAAAAAAGAAAGAAGAAATAAATACTACTTCATTTATTTATGAAGAAATAAATGAAGCTGGTAAAAATTATTTAAAAAAATTATTTGTAACAAGAGATGGAAAAATATATTTATTAGGTAAAATAAATACTACAATTAATAATCCAATATTATCATCTAAAATTTATAAAGATTTATATTATAGTTCAAATAAAGAATTATCACCAACTTATATTTTTATGCTTCTTCCTCAAATTGATGTAGATGGTTATATTAATATTCCAGGTAAAGATATTTTAGAAAGAAGAAAATTATTTTGTGCGATTAAATATGAGTTATATAAAAATGGATTTTATTTAGTAAATGATTATAGAGAGTTAGATAATACTGATATAATTAAAAACCCTATAATATTACCAAATAAAGTTTCAAATTTAAGTTATAGTGATATGAAAGAACTTATTAAAAATTTTTATATTAGTGCATCAGATAGTGATAAACACGAAACAAGAACTGTTAAATTTCGTAGTAATGGATTTGATGTAGAAGATGACTATATTAAAAAAATAGTGTTATTTGCATATGATTGGTTTCTTTCTTGTACAAATAAAGAAATAGATGATGAAGAAATATCAGATATAGAATCTATTGAAAATAAAAATTTAGAAGATGTATATTTAGATGTAATTAATGCTTTAAAAAGGACTTTTTACTTTACTAATAATTTAAATATAGAAGATATACAAAGTAAATGTGAAAAAGAAGAAAGTAAACAAATTATATTAAACTTATTAAACAATCCAACTAGATGTGAATGGGTTCATGAATTTTTAGATTTATATAATTTTCATAAATCAATTATTTCTAATTCACAGGAACATAAAGAAAAATCATATAGTGAAATTATTAATGAAAATTATGTATCTGAAAATGCTAGTAATATAACAAATGAAATATTAAAAAGATAATATGTAAAATAAGTGTGTTATTAATTCTAAACACACTTTTTATGTGATATAATTAATTAGGTGAATAATATGCAATTTATATATAAAGATATAAGTGTAAATTATGTTTTTTATGATAATGATTCAAAAATAAATTTAATTTATTTACATGGATGGGGTCAAAATATAGAAATGATGATGCCTATTGCTAAACCATTTATTAAAAAATATAATGTATTAATTGTAGATTTACCAGGTTTTGGACTTAGTGAAGAACCAAAAGAAGAATGGGATATTTATGAATATGCTTCTTTAATTAATGAAATGGCTAAAGAATTAAAATTAAATAATCCAATATTAATTGGACATTCTTTTGGTGGTAAAATTTCACTTGCTTATGCTATTAAATATAAAACTAAAAAATTAGTATTACTAGCAAGTCCATATAAGAAAAGTATAAAAAAAGAAACAACTAAAACTAAAGTATTAAAAACTATGAAAAAAATACCTTTAGTTAATAAATTTGAAGATATAGCTAAAAAATATATTGGATCAACTGATTATAAAAATGCATCTGTAATGATGAGAAAAATATTAGTACGACATGTTAATTTAGATTTAACAGAAGAAGTTAAAAATATAAAATGTCCTACATTATTAATATGGGGAACTAATGATGAAGCAGTAAGTTATAATGACGCGATAGAACTTGAAAAATTAATATCTAATTGTGGACTTGTAACATATGATAATTGTACTCATTATGCATACTTAGAAAGATTAAATCAAACAATAAATGTTTTAAATAGCTTTATAGGAGGAGAATAAATGAAAACATATTTTTTAATATCACTTATATTTTATATATATTATTTGATATTTAAAAGTAGAAAATCACTACATATATTACAACAAAATTGGTATAATGATGGAAATAAATATTTAAAATGGATATTTAATAATCCAAAAAAGATATTTTTTACTTATGATTTATTATTTATAATATTTTTATTTTTTAAAGAAAAATTATTAATTATAATATTTAGTTTATTTTATTTAGTTGTATATTTCTTATATAAAAGAGATATTAGTAAAGAACAATCTAAAAAACCACTTGTAATAACAGCAAGAATTAAAAGATTATATGTAACTGAATTAATTATTTATTCATTAATGATTATTCCTATGATAATATGCTTTAATGAAACAAAATTAAATATAAATTACACATTACTTGGCTTATTCATGTGTTTAAATCCATTAGTTATTTATACAGCTAACTTAATAAACAAACCTATAGAAAAAATGGTATTTAATCATTTTAAAAAAATGGCTAAAAATAAATTAAACGAAATGAGTAGTTTAAAGAAAATAGGAATAACTGGTAGTTATGGAAAAACTACTACTAAAAATGTACTTAATGATATATTAAGTGTTAAATATAATTCATTTGCTACTGAAAAAAGTTTTAATACAATGAATGGACTTATGATTTCTATTAATAATAAACTTGATAAATTTACTGATGTTTTTGTAGCTGAAATGGGTGCTTTTAGAAAAGGTGAAATAAAAGAAAAATGTGATTTTATTAATCCAGAATATGGAATACTTACAACTATTGGAACAGCACATTTAGAAACATTTGGATCAAGAGAAAATGTACAAGAAGCTAAATTTGAATTAATTAATAGTTTACCAGAATCAGGTATAGCAGTATTAAATTTAGATGATGAATATCAAAAAAATTATAAAATTAAAAGTAAATGTAAAAAAGTATGGGTATCTCTAAATAATAAAGAAGCAGATTTTTATGCTAGTAACATACATCTTTCAAATAAAGGTACAACATTTACATGTACTATAAAGGAAAATAAAGAAAAGTTCGAAGTAGAAACTAAACTACTAGGTAGTGCTAATATATATAATATTTTAGAATCAATTGCTCTTTCTTATAATTTAGGACTAACAATTGATCAAATAAAAATGGGTGTTAAAAGAATAAAACCTGTAGAGCATAGATTAGAACTTAAGAAAATTGGTAATATTAATATTATTGATGATGCTTATAATTCAAATCCAGTTGGTGCTAAGATGGCAGTTGATGTTCTTGATATGATGGATGGAAAAAAGATTATCGTAACACCTGGTATGATAGAACTTGGTGATAAACAATATGAATATAATATGGAATTTGGACGTGAAATAGCGAAAGTTTGTGATGAAGTTATATTAATTGGAGAAGAGCAAACCAAGCCAATATTAGATGGACTTAACAAAGAGAAATTTGATGAAAAGAAAATACATATTTTAAATGATGTTAAACTTGCATTTCCTTTAATGAAAAGATTAAGTGAAAAAGATACATATGTGTTACTTGAAAATGATTTACCTGATATATTTAATGAGTAGGAGTGGTAGAAATGAAAATTAAAATAGGAGTTATATTTGGAGGAGAAACTGTAGAACATGAAGTAAGTATTATATCTGCATTACAAGCTATTCAAAATTTAGATAAAGATAAATATGAAATAGTACCAATTTATATATCTAAATCTAGAATATGGTATACAGGTCATATGCTTTTAGATATGGAATTTTATAAAGATTTTAGTAATACTGAAAAATTTGCTACTAAAGTAGTATTATGTAAAAAAGATGATAAATTTTATTTACAAAAAACAAATGGTTTTTTCAGAAAAGATATTACAGATTTAGATATAATTTTACCAGTTGTTCATGGTAATAATGTAGAAGATGGAACACTTGCTGGATATTTAGATACTATTGGTATTCCATATGTTGGATCTCATGTTTTAGGTGCAGCACTAGGTCAAGATAAAGTTTTAATGAAACAAGTTATGTCATCTTCTAATATACCAGTTGTAGAATATACTTGGTTTTATGATACTGAATATTTAGAAAATAGTGAAAAAATATTAAAAGATATAAAGAAATTAGGTTATCCAGTAGTAGTAAAACCAGCTACTCTTGGAAGTAGTGTAGGAATTACATTTGTAAAAAGTGAAGAAGATATAGAAGAAGCACTTGAAACTGCTATTAATTATGATAATAAAATTGTAGTTGAAAAAGCAGTTGAAAATTTAGTTGAAGTAAATGCAAGTGTACTTGGAAATTATGAATATCAAAAAGTAAGTCCATTAGAAGAGGTAATGGGTCTTGATGAAATATTAAGTTTTACAGATAAATATTTATCTAATTCTAAAACTAAAGGTTCTAGTAAAGGAATGGCTCAAACAAGTAGAATTGTACCAGCTAGAATATCTAAAGAATTAACAGAACAAATACAAGAAACATCTAAGAAAGTATTTAGATTATTAAATTTAAGTGGTGTTTGTAGAATAGATTATTTAATAGATAAAAAATCTAATAAATTTTATGTTAATGAACCAAATACAATACCAGGTAGTTTATCTTTCTATTTATGGAAAGAGTGTGGTATGAGTTATACAGAACTTTTAGAAGAAATGATACAAATTGCTATTAAAGATTATAAAAATAAGAATAAAAAAACAAGAAGTTTTGAAAGTAACATTCTTGAAGGATTTAATGGAAGTAAAGGTACTAAAGGATTAAAAGGACTTAAAAATTAGTCCGTTTATTCTACAAATTGAATACTTCCTTTTTTATTGTTTTTATTTAATAAATTATGAGTTTCAAGTTGATATTTTACTTGTTTTGCAACACCAATATTACCATCTATTAATTTAGCATTTTTAAAATAATTTTTAATTTTATCTTTAATTAGTGGATAATGTGTACAGCCTAAAACTACTGCATCAATATTATCGTTTTTATATTTATCTAAATATTTATGAAGTAAATAATCTATTTTATCTTGATTATTTATTTCAATTGCATTAGCAAGTCCATCACAAGATAAAAGAATAATATTTTCAAATTCTTTTTTATTATTTATTATAAGTTCATGTGTTCTTTCAGAAGAAATAGTCGCGGGAGTAGCCATTACTAAAGTATTTTTAAAATTATTATCACAAGCTACTTTAATAGCAGGTTCTGTTCCAACAAAAATCATATCTTTATAATTATCTCTTAATTTAGAAATACATTTAGTAGTAGCAGTATTACAAGCAATAACAATTAATTTAACATCTTCTTTAATTAAATATTCAACTATATTACTAACAATTTTATAAAGTTCTTCATCTTTTTTTTCACCATATGGATTATTTTTAGAATCTTTATAATAAATAAAATCTTCATTTGGTAAAAGTTTCACAATTTCTTTTAATGTTGTAGTACCACCAATACCAGAATCAAATATACCAATTTTTTTATTCATAAATTAACCTCATTAATAATTATAGTAAACTTTATAAAATAATACTATTAATTTTTAATAATAAATGATAAAATTATGAATTAGGGAATATAATTAGTAGGTGATATAATGCAAAATTTAGTTAATGTAATAATAGATTTATTTAGTGGACTTACATCATTAAAATATGGAAGAGAATTAATAGTATTTCTTATTTCAGCATCTCCAATATTAGAATTAAGGGGTGGAATGGTAGCTGGGGCTCTTCTTGGATTAAAACCACTTGTAACATTTCTTGTATCTTTTATTGGTAATATTATACCAGTTCCATTTATATTAATATTTATTGCTAAAATATTAGAATGGATGGGTAATTGTAAAATAAAATTATTTAGAAAAATTGCAAAATATTTACATAAAAAAGCAAATAAAAATAGATCAAAAATAGATAAATATGGATATATAGGTCTTATATTATTAGTTGGAGTACCACTACCTGGTACAGGAGCATGGACTGGTTGTTTAGTCGCGGGTCTTCTAAATATGGATAGAAAAAAATCATTTTTATCAGTAGTTCTTGGTGTATTACTTGCTAGTGCTATTATGATGATATTCTCTTATGGAATATTAAATAATTTAGTAAATTAAATAAATTGATACCGATTAATGATTAGTATCTTTTTTATTGATTGAATAGTATTGGAAATTCCCATTACAAGTAAAAAAATAAATTATAGAATTAAATTCCCATAAAAAGGGATTT
>CANRCX010000031.1 GCA_947629235.1 uncultured Bacilli bacterium
TTTTTTAGGTTTTAACCATTTTTATTTTATTTAAAAGGTTTGTTTTTCAAATCTCCACACTTTGTAAACGCTATCAATTACTGCTTTTTATTTGACACGAAATATTAATTGTGTTAATCTATTTTTAATAATTAATTGGGTGAGAATATGCAAAATGATAATGTAGACAAAGAAAAACTAAGAGAAAAATTAATTAAATTAACTATTTTTAAACCAGTTCATATTATTTTATATCAAATGCAAATTATGTATACTTTATTAAGCAAAAAAATAACTAAAGAAAAGATAGAAGGATTATGTGAAAGTGGAATATATAAAAATAAAGAGTTAGTAGATTATTTATTTACATTAAGAAAAGAGTTTGGTTTATGTTATAAACTATTATTATTCTTTGCTTATTATGCTAAAACTCAAAATTTATATATGAGATATAATATACTTACAACTGATGAAATTAGAAGTGAAGTAATGCTTGAAGGAAAAACATGGATAGATATTTATAATGAATTACATAATAATGGATATTTAGAAAGAATTAGACAGTTAGGTCCTGGAGATATATATGAAAAATCTTCTTTAGAAGAGAAAATGATGGTAAATGAATATGTAGAAATATATTCAAAATTAGTACAACCAGGTAAAGAAGATGATTATAATAAAGGATTAAATTAATAATTCTTTTTTTATTAAAATAAATTAATTATGGTATAATATTTATATAAATAAAAAACAATTGAGGGTGAAATTATGGATAAAAAATTAGCTAGAATGAAAGAACTTATTGAAACATTAAATTATGCATCTAAAATGTATTATCAAAATAGTGATCCTATAATGAGTGATTATGAATATGATAAATTATATGATGAACTTGTTTTATTAGAAAAAGAAACTAATACTACATTTGCTAATAGTCCAACTGTTAATGTAGAAACAGAAGTTTCTGATTCTTTAGAAAAAGTAGAACATCCATCTCCAATGCTTTCATTATCAAAAACTAAAAGTATTGATGATTTAGAAGAATTTTTAGGTGATAAAGAAGGATTATTAAGTTGGAAACTAGATGGTCTTACAATTGTATTAACTTATAATGAAGGTAAACTAGTAAGTGGAGTTACTAGAGGTAATGGTATAATAGGAGAAGTTGTAACAGAAAATGTAAAACAATTTAAAAATGTTCCATTTACTATACCATATAAAGGTTCTTTAGTTATAAGAGGAGAAGCTATTATTAAATATAGTGATTTTAATAAAGTAAACGATGATAGAGATGAAGATGATATTATATATAAAAATCCTAGAAATTTATGTTCTGGATCAGTAAGACAGTTAGATAGTAGAGTTACTGCTAGTAGAAATGTAAATTGTATAATATTTGCATTAATAAGTGCAAGTGATGAAATACCTAATTCTAAATTAGAACAATTTAAATGGCTTCAAAGTTTAGGATTTGAAACAGTTGAATGTTTTAAAGTAACTAAAGATAGTGTAAGAAGTGAAGTACTTAAATTTAAAGAGAAAATAGTATCATATGATATACCAAGTGATGGATTAGTCCTTACATTTGATGATAATGCATATGGTATTTCTCTTGGTAGTACTGCTAAAGCACCAAGACATTCTATTGCATTTAAATGGAAAGATGAAACTGTAGAAAGTACTCTTATTAAAGTAGACTGGAGTGTATCTAGAACAGGTACTATTAATCCAGTTGCTGTATTTGAACCAGTAGAAATAGAAGGTACAATAGTATCTCGTGCATCTGTTCATAACTTGTCAATAATGAAAAGATTAAAATTAGGAATAGGGGATACTATTGAAGTATTTAAAGCTAATATGATTATTCCACAAATAGCAAATGATATTGAAAAAACAGATAATATAGAAATACCAAAGTATTGTCCTGTATGTAATCATGAAACTAGTATTGAAGAAAATAATGGTGTTTCATACTTATATTGTACAAATGAATTCTGTCATGCTAAATTTATTAAAAGACTAAGTTTATTTACAAGTAGAAATGCTATGAATATAGATGGAATAAGTGATCAAATATTAACTAAATTATTTCATGAAGGATTCTTAAATGACTATATTGATTTATATCATTTAGATAAATATAAAGATGAAATAATTGCATTTGATGGATTTGGTGAAAAATCATATGATAATATGATTGATAGTGTAGAAAAATCAAGAAAAGTAAAACTTGCTAATTTCATATATGCATTAGGTATACCTGATATAGGATTTTCAAGAGCAAAATTAATTGCTAAAAAGTGTGATTATGATATAGAAAAAATAAAAAATATTACACTTGAAGAATTAAGTGCTATTGATGGAGTTGGAGAAATAATTGCTAGTAAATGGATAGAAACTTTTAAAAATAAAGACTTTATAAAATCATTTGAAAGTTTACTTAAAGAAGTAGAATTTACTGATACTAAAAATAATAGTAATAAATTAGATAATCTTGTTTTTGTAATAACAGGTTCACTTAATAATTTTGAAAATAGAGATGCATTAATTGAATATATAGAAAGTTATGGTGGTAAAGTAATTAGTGCTATATCAAATAAAGTAAACTTTTTAATTAATAATGATGTGACATCAATGTCTACTAAAAATAAAAAAGCAAAAGAACTTGGAATTAAAATAATTAGTGAAGATGAACTTTTAGATATGACTAAATAAGTTTAAAGTACATAGAAATATGTACTTTTTAAATTACTAAAATTGACTTTCAATTTTATTTTAGATATAATATATCAAACTTTAAGGGGGAATAAAAATGAATGATAATTATGTAAGATTGATTTTATATGGAGAAAAATATTCAGATTTAAAACAAAAAGGAAAATATGTATTTCAAGATAATAATTACAAACTTAGAGAAGACACATATTTACTATTAGCAATATTACATTATATAACAGATTATGATTTACATGATTTAGAATTATTTTTAAGATTATCAGGAATAAATGCATTTACTTTAGAAGAAATGCCAGATTCATTTTCTACACCTACATTTGTAGATATATTAACAGATAAAAGATTTACTAGTTATACAAATTTAGAAGAAGCAGAAAAGTATATAGAATATAAATTAGGAAAAGGTATAATAAATAAATATAAAAAATTAAAATTAGAACAATTAAAAAGTATTAAAGAAAAAATCCATGTACAAGAAAATAATATAAAATTATAATAATTGACATTTAAAATAATTATGTTATAATAAAAGCCATTTAAGGGAGAGTGTGAATATGAATGATAATTATGTAAAATTTGAATTATTTAAAGAAGACAATTTTGATAATGCTTTTTCTCATCATGTATTACAATCTGGAAATTATATCTTTAGAGATAATAATTTAGAATTACATGGTACTGGTGCTATATATGATGTATTACATTTTGTAACAAATTATAATTTAGCTGATTTAGAATTGTTTTTAAGACTTAATGGATTTTGTGCTTTAACTAAAGAAGAAATGATGGAAGATTATAATAAAGTATATACTATTTCATTAAATAGAAATAATAACATTGCTTATAATCATAATAGAGATACCGCGATATATGAAATTAAATCAAAATTTGGAAGTAATTGTATAGAAAAATATAGAAGATTTAAAATACTTCAATATGAAAAAGAAATAAATGAATTAACTGAAAAAGTTAATGCATTAAAAGAAGAAAAAAATAAAGTAGATAAGAATTTAAGTTTAATATTATAATTTAAATAGAAAAGAGGAAAATTATGAAAAATTTATTTAATAATAATTATAGTAATCATCAAGTTCATAATAATGAACCTCTTTTATATTGTTTAAATTAGAAGACATTTATAACTTAAAAACATTTTAAAATTATATGTGTACTTCACATATAATTTTTTATTTAAAAAAACTATTAAAAATGATAAAATATAAATAATGAAAGGAAGATTAATATGAAAACAATACCTAAAACATTATCTGGATTTATGGAATTATATCCACAAGAACAATTATCTTTTGAAAAACTTAAGAATATAATAATAGATACATATAAAAGTTATGGGTTTTATCCACTTGATACACCAGTTATTGAGTACTCAGAAGTATTACTTGCTAAAGCTGGTGGTGAAACAGAAAAACAAATATATAGATTTAATAAAGGTGATAATGATTTATCATTAAGATTTGATTTAACTGTTCCACTTGCTAAATATGTATCTATGAGAAGTAATGAACTTGTTTTTCCATTTAAAAGATATCAAGTAGGAAAAGTATTTCGTGGTGAAAGACCACAAAAAGGTAGATTTAGAGAATTCTATCAATGCGATATAGATGTAATAGCAGAAGATGAATTATCACTAAAATATGATAGTGAAATTATTAATATAATATATGATATATTTAGTAAATTAAATATTGCATCTTTTACTATTAGAATTAATAATAGAAAAATATTAAATGGATTTTTTAAATATTTAAATCTTGATAATAAAATTACAGAAATATTAAGGGTAATAGATAAACTTGATAAAATTGGAGTAGATAATGTAAAAGAAGAATTATCTAAATTAGATATTTCTAATGATAAAATTACAGAAATACTTAACTTTATTACTTTAAATGGACGTAATGATGAAATACTTAGAGTATTAAAAGAAAAATATAATTATAATGAACTTATAAATGAAGGAATTAATGAAATAGAAGAAGTATTAAATGATTTAGAAAGTAGAAGTATACCGACTGATAATTATAAATTTGATTTAACAATAGCTAGGGGACTTGATTATTATACTGGTACTGTTTATGAAACATATTTAAACGATTATGAAAGTATTGGTAGTGTATGTTCTGGTGGAAGATATGAAAATTTAGCTGAATATTATACAGATAAAAAATTGCCAGGTGTAGGTGCTTCAATTGGACTTACAAGATTATTTTCTAAATTATTAGAAACTAATTTAATTAAAATAGATGATATGTCATCTTCTGATATAATGATTGTTCCATTATGTGATAATTATAAATATATTTATGAAATAAATAGTATTTTAAAGAGTCAAAATATTAGTGTTAATATATGTTATTTAAATAAAGGTATTAAACAAAGAATGAAATATGCTAATAAAATGAAAAACAAATATATAATATTAATAGGTGAAGATGAAGTTAATAAAAATACTATAATACTTAAGAATATGATTAGTGGAGATCAAATAGAAATAGAAAAAAATAACTTATTAAATATTGAAAAGATAATTGAATAAATTTAAGTTAAGTGATAATATTGATTTAGGAGGTTTTATATATGGCTAATGGTATAGCTTATTTAAATGAAATGATTGGCAATTATTTACAATATAATATTAAAACTAGTATTTGTTTATCTAAAAGTGTAAGAGAAGAATTAGAAAAAGAAAGTCCTGAAGTAATTATATGGCAAAATAGAAATGATAATATGTTATGCTTATCTTCAAGAGAAGAATATTATAATATATTAAATGCAGATACAATTAGATATCAAGGATTAAAAAGTTTAGATTATAGAATACCACAAGTTTTATTTACTGTAAGAGATAGTGAAAAAATAGAAAAAATATTAGATGCATTAAGTGAAGAAGATTATTTAACTAAAATAACTAATTTAACTAATGTATTAGATAAACAAAAAACATTAAAAATTAAATAATTGACAAACTAAAATACAAAAAGTATAATTTAATAAAACGATGAAGTGGAGAAGTAATATACATTTTCTTTATAGAGAGTTAGTGGATGGTGAAAACTAATAAGACATGTATATGAATAACACCACAGAGTAGAATATTGAAATTAGTAAATATTCTCGGGAATACCCGTTATTAGAACAAAGAGAATAAAAGGATGGTACCGTCTATATGACTCCTTAGTACCATTCTTTTTTATTTAAAGGAGATGAAAAATATGGATGTAAAAGATTTATTTGATGATATTTCTAAATTTGAAAACAAAAAAGTTGAATTAGAAGGATGGGTAAGAAACAATAGAAATCAATCTAATTTTGGTTTTATTGATTTTAATGATGGAACTTATTTTAAAAATTTACAATTAGTTTATGATAAAGAACTAAAAGATTTTGATAAGATTAGTAAAATAAGAGTAGGTTCTGCTTTAAGAGTTAAAGGTACAATTATTAAATCTGTTGGTAGTAATCAAAGTCATGAAATGAAAGTAGGTAGTGTTGAAGTTTTAGGAGATTCTAGTGAAGACTATCCAATTCAACCAAAAAGACATACAAGAGAATTTTTAAGAGAAGTTGCATACTTAAGGCCAAGAACTAATCTATTTAATGCAGTATTTAGAGTAAGAAGTGTAGCTGCTCAAGCAATACATGAATATTTTCAAAGTCATAATTATGTATATTTTCATAGTCCAATAATAACTGGAGCTGATTGTGAAGGTTCTGGACAAATGTTTAAAGTAACTACACTTGATATGAATAATTTACCAAAAGATAAAGAAGGAAAAGTAGACTTTAAAGAAGATTTATTTGGTAAACAAACATATATTACTGGGTCTGGTCAATTACATGGTGAAACATTTGCTATGGCATATAAAAAGATATATACATTTGGACCTACTATGAGAACAGAAAACTCTAATACTAAAACACATGCTAATGAATTTTGGATGATAGAACCAGAAGTTGCATTTTGTGATTTAAATGGTATTATGGATATTGAAGAAGAAATGCTTAAATATGTAGTTAAATATGTATTAGATAAATGTCCACTTGAAATGGAATTCTTTGATAATTTTGTTGAAAAAGGTATTATTGAAAAATTAAATAAAGTAGTAAATAGTAAATTTGTAAGAATTACACATCATGATGCAATTAGTTTATTAAAAGAAGCTAAAGTTGATTTTGAATTTAAACCTGAATATGGTGAAGATATAGCAAAAGAACATGAAAAATATATAACTGAACATTTTAATGGACCAGTATTTATAACAGATTGGCCAAAAGATATTAAAGCATTTTATATGAAATTAAATCCTGATAATGAAACTGTCGCAGCAGTTGATTTAGAAGTACCAGGTTCTGGTGAACTTATGGGTGGAAGCCAAAGAGAAGATGATTATGATAAATTAATTAAGAGAATGAAAGAAATGAATATTCCACTTGAAGGACTTACTTGGTATACTAATTTAAGAAGATTTGGTGGATGTTATCACTCAGGATTTGGTCTTGGATTTGAAAGATTAATTATGTATTTAACAGGTGTTGAAAATATAAGAGATGTAATTCCTTATCCAAGAACTCCAAATAATTGTGATTACTAGGAGGTATTATGAGTAAATTTACAAGTGAAATGATTGATAAATATGCAAATGATTTATTAATTGGGCTAACAAAAGAAGAAGAAAAAATGATACAAGATGAGTTTGATTTAATAGATGAAAATATGGATTTGATAAATAAAATTCCTAATATTAAATCAGTAGAACCTCAAAGTTATCCATTTGATATGGAGCTTAGTGATGCAAGAAGTGATGATGAAGCATGTAAAGAAATACCAATAGATGTATTACTAAAGAACTGTGATAGAGTTGAAGGAAGAGAAATAGAAGTTCCAAAGGTGGTGGGATAATGTTAGAGAAAAATATTAAAGAATTACATGAAGATTTATCTCAAAATAAAATTACAAGTGATGAGTTAGTAAAATCAAGTATTAAAGCATGTCATGATATACAAGAAAAAACTAATGCCTTTGTAACTATTATTGATGAAGCAAAAGGTGAAAAAGTAACTGATGAATTAGTATCTGGAATACCTTATGGAATAAAAGATATATTTTCTACAAAAGATATTTTATCAACAGGAAGTAGTAATACATTAAAAGATTATGTACCATTTTTTGATGCTACATGTGTTGCTAATTTAAAGAAAAAAGGTGCAGTAGGTGTTGCTAAAACTGTATTAGATGAACTTGGTATGGGTGGTACTGGTACAACAGGACATACTGGAGTTGTTCACAATCCTTGGGATTTAAATAGAATGACTGCTGGATCTTCTGCTGGTAGTGCTGCAAGTGTTGCATGTGGAGTATATCCATTTGCTCTTGGTAGTGATACAGGAGACTCTATCCGTAAACCAGCTGCATACTGTGGAATAGTTGGATATAAACCTACATATGGTATGATATCAAGATATGGTATGTTTCAATTTGCAAGTTCCCTTGATACAGTAGGAGTACTAACTAGATGTGTAGAAGATGCTGCAATAGTTACAGATGCAATGAAGGGTAAAGATGAAAAAGATATGACTTCTTGGGATTCTAGTGACATTCATCTATATGATTCATTAGATAAAAAAGTAAAAGGTAAAAAACTATTTTATATAAAAGAAGTTTGTGATATAGAAAATTATGATAATCCAAATGATGAATTAAAAAGTCATTTAGAAAATTTTAAAGAAAAAATTAAATTATGTGAAAAATTAGGTATGAGTGTAGAAGGAGTAAGTATTGATAAAACATTATTAAATGCACTTCCATCTGTATATGTTGTAATATCATGTGCAGAAGCTACAAGTAATATGTCTAATTTAACAGGTATTGTATTTGGTCCAAGAGGTGAAGGGGATAATCCTATGGAAATGATTAAAGATCATAGAACAAAAGGATTTAGTCCACTTATTAAAAGAAGATTTGTAATAGGTTCATATGTATTACAAAGTGAAAATCAAGAAAGATATTTCATAAATGCTAAAAGAGTAAGAAGATTAATTGTAGATAAAATGAATGAACTATTTACTAAATATGATGTGATGATAGCGCCTGTTGGTACTGGCCCTGCTAAACTATTAAAAGATGATAAAAATACACTTAGCAAAGATACAACAGTATTAGAAGAATTATTACAAATTGGAAATTATGGTGGATACCCATCAATCACAATTCCAAATGGATTTGTAAATAAATTACCAGTAGGTATGAATATAACAGGTAAAGTTAAAGATGATATAAATGTTTTAAATATAGCTTATGCATTAGAAAGTGAAATGGAATATAAAAATCAAATAGCAAAGGAGGTAAAATAATGGCATATAAAGCAGTTATTGGACTTGAATTTCACTGTGAAATGACGTCTCATACAAAAGTTTTTTCAAATGCTATTAATGGATACTCAAAAGTATCAAATGAATATGTATCTCCTGTTGATATGGCATTTCCTGGTACATTACCTATTGTAAATAAAGCTTGTATAAAAAAGGCTATTGAAATGGCATATATTTTAAATTGTAAAATACCAGAATATATGGAATTTGATAGAAAAAATTATTTTTATCCAGATTTACCAAAAGGGTATCAAATAACTCAATTTTATAATCCAGTAGGTACAAATGGTAAAATAGAAATAGATATTAATGGAACTAAAAAAACTGCATTAATTCATGATATACATTTAGAAGAAGATGCAGCTTCACTTGATCACTATTATGATACTACTACAATAGATTATAATAGAGCAGGAGTTCCACTTTTAGAACTTGTAACTGAACCATGTTTTAATTCTGCAGATGAAGCACTTGCATTTTTAGAACACATTAAAAGTATTTATGAATATACTGATATAAGTGAATGTGATTCTAAAAAAGGTCAAATAAGAGCAGATGTTAATGTATCTATTATGGATGAAAATGATACTCATTTTGGTACAAAAGTAGAAGTTAAGAATGTAAATAGTTTTTCTAATATACGTGAAACTATTGAATATGAAATTAAAAGACAAAGTAAACTTAAAGATGAAGGTAGATATGACGAAGTAGTACAAGAAACTAGAAGATGGGATGATGAAAGTAAAACTACTATACATATGAGAAGTAAAGCAGATGCTATTGATTATAAATATTTTCCAGAGCCAAATTTACCAAGATATAAAATTACAAAAGAATTACTTGAAGATATTAAAAAAGATATTCCTTCTCTTGCATATGAAAGAAAAGAAAAGTATATGAAAGAATATAATTTAAATGATTATGATTCTAGTGTACTTGTTAAAAATAAAAAAGTATCTGATTATTTTGAAGAATGTTTAAATTTAGGAGCAGATGCTAAGAGTGCATGTAATTGGATTACAACAAGAATACTTGCTGAATTAAATAAAAGTGAAGATGCAAACATAGATGAATTATTTATAAGACCTAATATGATAGTTGAATTAATTAAATTAATTAATGATAAAAAAATAACTAATAATCAAGGTAAAGAAGTATTTGCAAAAATGTTAGAAGAAAATTTAACTCCTAGTGAAATAGTTAAAAAATATAATATGGAAGTTATAGAAGATGATAATTTAATAGATAATTTAGTTATGGAAGTAATTAATGAAAATGCAAAAGCAATAGAAGATTACCATAACGGAAGAACTAATATGTTAGATTATTTAGTTGGTCAAGTAATGAAAAAATCAAAAGGTAAAGCAAATCCAGTACAAGCTAAAGAAAAGATGATTGAAAAGATTAAGTAATTCTTAATCTTTTTTTGAATATATAAAAATATATAGAATATAATTTAGTAAATTAAATGGTTAAATATTTTAAAAAATATTGAAATATTAATTCATTAATGTTAGAATCTTTAGTTTTGCAGCAAAAATGAAAGAGTCTAGGTAATACCTAGGCTCGTTTAATATTATGAGTGTTGTGCAAT
>CANRCX010000032.1 GCA_947629235.1 uncultured Bacilli bacterium
AATAAACTATTTATTTTTTCTTTATCTTCTTTTGAGAATTTTTTTAATACATAGTCTTCTAATGGTATTTGATTTTTAGATATACCTATTCTTATTCTTTTAATATTTTCTGTTTTTAAATTTAATATTATGTTTTTAATACCATTATGTCCTGCTGCACTACCATCTCTTTTTATTTTAAATGAACCTACTTCAAAGTCTATATCATCATAAATTACTAATATATCATCAATAGAAATATTATAAAATTTAACATATTTAATTACACTATTGCCTGATAAATTCATATATGTTTGTGGTTTTAATAAAATTATTTTTTCACCATTTATATTATCTTCTGCATAAAGACCTTTATATTTTGATTTATAACTTAGTTTTTTTTCATTAACATAGTAATCAATTACACTAAATCCTACATTATGTCTTGTACCTTCATATTTCTTATCAGGATTTCCTAAACCAACTATTAATTTCATAATTATCCCTTTCTATTTCATTAATATATTATATAATTTATTCTTACTTATATTATGTGCTTCTGCTACTAACTTTATTGCAGTTGTTTTTGTTTTACCTTCTTTGATTAGTTTATTTACTTCTTCTGTGTAATCTATATTTTCTTCTTCTATTATTTTGTTACCTTCAACTACTATAACTATTTCACCTTTTATTTTATCACACTTTTCTATTAAATTATCAATATTATCTCTTATAACTTCTTCATATAATTTTGATATTTCTCTTACTACTGCTGCATGCCTATTACCTAGTACTTCTTTAATAGTTTTAAGGGTATCTACAATTCTATATGGAGACTCATAAAATACTAGTGTATATTTTATATTTTTTAATTCAGTTAATTCTTTAACCATTTGACTTTTTTTAGTATTTAAAAATCCATAAAATAAGAATCTTTCATTACTTATTCCTGACATATTTAAAGCTGGTAATACTGCATTTGGTCCGGGTAAACTAATTACATTTATATTATTTTTTATTGCTTCTTCTACAATGACATTCCCAGGATCACTAATAAGTGGTGTCCCTCTATCTGTTACATAACCTATATTTTTACCACTTTTTAATATATTAATTATTTTATCTTTATGTTTCATTTCAGTATATTTATGACATGATTCTATTTTCTTATTAATATCATAATATTTAAGTAAAGTAAAAGTTTCTCTTGTGTCTTCTGCAAAAACTATATCAACACTTTTTAAAATTCTAATTGCTCTAAATGTTATATCTTCTAAATTACCAATTGGTGTTGGTATTAAATATAAATTTCCATATTCACTTTTTTCATAACTTTTTTGTATCATTTTTTATACCTTTCTATTTTCCTTTACCAAATATTTTTAATACTTCTTCTGTATATGTACCATCTTCATTATGAATATATAATGGTGGTAATATTTTTAAAGAGCTTTTACCATTTTTATGACCATCAATAAGTACTAAATTTGATTCACTATTCATTTTTGGATAAATAAGTCTTATTCTTTTTGGTTCTATATTATTTTCTCTCATAAGTTCAATTATATCTAATAATCTTTCAGTTCTATGTATTATACATAAAGATGCATTATTTTTTAATAATTTTCTAGATATTTTTATAATATCTTCAAGTGTAATATATTTTTCATGTCTTGCTGTAGCTTTTATTTCATTTTCATTAGTAATACTTTCTTTATTGTATTTAAAATATGGTGGATTGCAAGTAATTAAATCAAATGTATCTGTTTCATATACTTTAGTTAATTCTTTAACATCCATATTTAATATTCTTATTTTATCTTCTAAATTGTTTATTTTTACACTTTCAATAGCTAAGTCATATATTTCTTTTTGTAATTCTACACCTGTTATATTTGTATTTTTATTTGTTTTAGTTGATAAAATTAAAGGAATAGGTGCATTTCCAGTACATAAATCTAATATATTTTTAGTATTTTCATTTACTATAGCAAAGTCAGGTAGTAATACTGAATCTAAACTAAAATTAAAATAATTCTTATTTTGAACTATTTTTAATTTATTAAAATATACTAAATCATTTATTACTTTTTCTTCGTTTTGTATTTTTTGCATCTTTTTTGAAAGGTACTTCTACTTCTATTTTAGTACTTTCATCAGTTAAAAGTGTATATTTTCTTCTTGGTATATCTAATGATACTACTGTACCTTCTACTCCTTCATATTTTATTTTATCTCCTACTTCTGGTAAATCTTCTCTATATAAAGAATATAAATCATCTTCATATTTTAAACAACATAAAAGTCTACCACATAATCCATTTATTTTATTAGGATTAAGTGCTAAATTTTGATTTTTTACTTGTGCTATGCCTACTGAATCTAAATCATTTAAAAATGTAGAACAACATAATTTTCTACCACATTGGCCAATACCAGAGATTTCTTTAGCTTTATCTCTTACTCCTACTTGTCTTAATTCTATTCTTGTTTTATAGATAGCTGCTAGATCTTTTGCTAGTTCTCTAAAATCAACTCTATTATCTGCTAAAAATTGAAAAACTAATTGTTTTCTATCAAATGTGAAATATGCATCTAAAAATTTCATATCAAGATTTAATTTATTTGCAAGTTCTTCTGCTTTTGTTATAGCTTTTTTAGCTTCTTTAATATTTGTATTATTTTGTTTAACATCTTCTTTTGTTGCTACTTTTAATATATTTGAATGCTCTAAATTATCATTTTTTTCATATATTACAGCAACTGTTGCAAATTGACTTCCTCTTTCTGTATCAACAATTACATTATCACCTACATTTAATTTAAATCCATTATCATTAAATATATATTGTTTTCCACCTTTTTTAAATTCTACTCCTACTAAATTCATATATTACATCTCCACATTTCAATAATAAATCTATCAATACTTAAATTTTTATTTAAATTATTTTCTAATCTATTGATATTATTGTTAATTATTAATATTTTTTTTGATATTTTAACAATATCATTATTCATAGTTATTATATCATTTTTATCTATTGTGTTATTTACTATATTTTCTAATGATTGATGATATTTATTCAATATATATTTTAATACATTTTGTAATTGATTTCTATCTTCAATCATACTATACATTTTATAATTTAATGCTATTGACTTTATATTATTTTCTTCTATTTGTTTTATTATTTCTAAAGAAATATCAGCGTATTTTTCATCTATTTCATCTTTGATTGATGATGAAATAAATATTTTTTGACACCTACTTAATATTGTGGGTTTAACACTATCCATATTAGTTGTAATTAATATTGCATATATATTTTCTTGTGGTTCTTCTAATGTTTTAAGTATTGCATTATATGCAAAGTCATTTAGTTTTTCACATTTATCTATTATATATACTTTAGTACTATTAAACTGAGATGTTGTTGATATTTTATTTAATAAATTTTTTATATCATCTTTTGATACAATACCATCTTCTTGTTTTAAAACATATAAATCAGGATTTTCATCCATATTCTCACAATTTTTAAAAAAATATGATTTTAAAACTTTATTTAATTCTTCTTTTATTTCATCATATGTTGTATTTCCAATAATGAAGGCTTGAGTAAGCATATTTTTTTTACTTAATTTATCAAAGTAATCAAATATTTTACCCATTTTTGCACCTCCATTAACAATAATATTTCAAATATATTATAGCTATTATTCCAAAAAAGTCAAAGAAATATATAATAAATATTGTATAAGGATTTATTGGTATTATTTTACCTTTAGTGCTTATTACTATATTTACAGTATATAGTAGGCATAGTGACCAAACTATTTTCTTTAAAATACTAATAATCATATTTGCTCCTTAATTTACAATATGAATTATATATTTATTTATGATATTACTTTTCTATCATCCCAAGCTTTTGATATCATTATTGGATCTAAATATTCAATATCACTTCCCATTGGAATACCATAAGATAGTCTAGATACTTTTACATTGTATTTTTCTAATATTTTCTGAATATATAATGATGTAACTTCACCTTCTATTGATGGATTTAATGCTATGATTATTTCTTTAACTTCATCATTTATTCTACTAATTAATGTACTAATATTTAAATCTTCTGGATTAATTCCTTCAATTGGTGAAATTAGACCATTTAAAACATGATAATAACCATTATATTTTTTAGTCTTTTCAATAGAAAATACACTTTTTGAATCTTCTACTATACAAATTGTAGTTTTATCTCTTGTATTATCACTGCATATTTCACATATATCACTATCACTTAAGCATCCACATGTACTACAATTTCTAATATTTTTTTTAAATTCAATTAATGAATTAGATAAATTTTCTATCTCTTGATTATCTCTTTCATATAGTGAATAAACATATCTTTCTGCTGTTTTTTCACCTACACCTGGTAAGATAGTTAAATTATTTACTAAATCTTGAAAACTTTTAGGTAAAGCCATAAATTATAATATTCCCCCAAGTCCACTAGCATATTTTCCTAATTTATTTTCTTTTTCTTTCTTTACTTGATTTAGTACATCATTTATAGCAACTAATACTATGTCTTCTAACATTTCTTTATCTTCTAAAATAGATTCATTTTTGATATTAATTTTCTTTATTTCATTAGTTCCTAAGCATTCTACTAATATATTTTCATTTTCATATTTAAATGTAGAATTTTCTATTTCTCCTGTAGTTTTTTCAATATCTTTTTGTAATTTTCTTGCTTGAGCCATCATAGCTTGTATATTCATATTTTATCATTCCTTTCAATCTTCACTTATATACTCTTCACCAAATATACTTTCAATACTTTCTTGTAATTCAGTGCTTTTTTTCTTTTTTTGTGGTAATGTTTTTAATTCTTGGTATTCATATTTTTTACCTGAATTAATATTTTTAATATATTCTGCTTTTATATCATTCCATTCATCAGTTGTAACCGCTACTACCACATAATCTTTATTATATATCATTTTCAATAATTTTACTATTTCATTTGTATTTTTTTCAAATAAAACTACTTCAAAATTATTTTTAAATGTGAATAAAATATTTGTTTCACCAACAACTTCTGGAGTAGATTTTAATAATAAATTTGCTATTGAATTATATTTTTTATTTGTTACATATTCTTTTATTGAATCAAAGTTATTAACAAATTCAATTTTTAATTGTTTATTAGCATTACACAAACAATTGTTTATATTTATTTTTTTATTTTCTATTAACAATTCATCTAATTCACTAGATTCTTCTGGATCTTTTTCTTGCTTTTTATTAACTTTTTTACTTATATTTTCAGTAGTTTCTTCTACTTGTAAATTTGTTTCTTCACTATTTGATATAGCTTTTGGAGTATTAGCTTTTTCTATAAAAAGAAGTGTCATTTTTATCAAATATATTTCAGCTACTGTCTTTTGATTATTACTTTTTTTCAAATCATAATTTAAATCAAATAATTGTGTTGATAAATTAATAAATAAATCTGTATCGATTCTTGAATAATTTGATAATTTATCTTCATATTCTTTATCAAAATAATTTTGAGTATTATTATAAATTAATATATCCTTTATAAGGACTTCTAATTTTTCACATATCTTTATAAAATTTTTACCAGTTTCATAATATTGATTTACTATTTTAATTACATCTTTAATATTACCTGATGTTATAGCAGTTAATATATCAAACACATCATTTTCATTAACATCACCAATTAAATTATATATATCATCTACTGTAATATCTTCTTTATTTAAAGATAAGGCTTGATCTAATAAATTAATAGCATCTCTAAGTCCACCATCACTTAATTTTGCAATTGTATTTACAATACTCTCATCTAATTTTTTATTTTCACTTTCTAAAATAAATTTTAATCTATTAATAATATCTTTTTCATTAATCTTTTTAAAATCAAATTTTTGACATCTAGAAATAACTGTTGCTGGAATTTTATTAACTTCAGTTGTTGCTAGAATAAATATTGCATGTGCTGGTGGTTCTTCTAATGTTTTTAATAATGCATTAAAAGCACTTGTTGATAACATATGAACTTCATCTATAATATATATTCTATATTTTAAATTACTAGGCATAAGTTTAACATTATTAGTAATTTCTCTAATTTCATCAACACCATTATTACTAGCAGCATCTATCTCAACAATATCCAATTCTTCTTCTATGTTAGATTTACAAGAATCACATTCTCCACAAACATCACCATCTTTTGAATTTAAGCAATTGACAGCTCTTGCAAATATTTTAGCAATACTTGTTTTTCCTGTTCCCCTTGGTCCACTAAAAATATAAGCATGACCTATTTTATTATTTAAAATACTATTTTCAAGTATTTTAACAACAACGTTTTGACCAACTACATCTTTAAATTTATGGGGTCTATATTTTCTATATAATGAAATATATGACATAATTGATACCTCCAAAATAATTATATCAAATTTTATTAATTTATACTATCTTTTATCTTTAAAAAAATTAGTTAATTCCTTATAAAAACATTCATTTTTATCTTCTAATTTTTTATAAGTAATTTTATTATTCACAACCTTATTTTGATCTAAAAAATAATATACTTTTTTTATTTTTGATAATTTTATTACTTCTTCACACATTTTACAAGGTTTTAATGTTACATATAATTCACATTCTATTAAATTATAAGTTTTTAATTTTTTTGCTGCTTTTTGTATTGCTAATATTTCTGCATGATCTAAGGGATTATTATTTTTAATTCTATGATTATATGCTGTAGCAATAATTTTATTATCTTTTAAAATTATACAAGAAACAGGAACTTCATTATTTTTCAAAGCTTTTTTATTTAATTTTTTTAGTTTTTCAAAAATATCCATATTTTTACCTACTTTTTTAAAATTATTTCCCGGGAAATAATTTTACTATTTTTTTAATTATTGTATTAATGTTTCACGTGAAACAATTTTGTAATTTTTAATTAAAATAAAAATGTGCACACAAGTTTCATACTTAAGGCTGCTATTTTCCAATCCTGACCTGTTTCATATTAGACTTGTTGCACAAATAAATTATACTATATATTATATTTAATAGCAAATAATTTATTTAAATTAAATTTATTTTTTTATAAATTATTTCCCGGGAAATAATTTCACTTCTATTTTTATTTATTGTATTAATGTTTCACGTGAAACAAAATTAATATAAACTAGTTTATTATCTAAAAATAAAAACATATACATTTTATTTTATAATCAAATATTAATTATATTATAAGTGAATTTATATAAAAGTAATTATTTTATAATCTTTTAGTTACATTTAAAATTATTTCCCGGGAAATAATTTTACCATTAAATTACTTTTACAAAATAAAAAATATTTCCCGGGAAATATTTTTTATGTGTTTTTTTATTTATTATTTTGTTCTTGAATTTCTGTTGAATTGTTTTCTTCACTACTTTCTTCAATAGATTCATTATCATTAACTTCTTCTTTTTCAACAAGAGAAATTGAAGCAACCTTATTATCGTCTTTTAAGTTAATTAATTTTACTCCTTGAGTAACTCTACCCATTTGAGAAATAGCATTAACATCTAATCTAATGATAATACCATTATTAGTAATAATCATTAAATCTTCATTGTTATTTGTAGATTTGAAACTAACAATTTTTCCATTCTTTTCTGTAATATTTAAAGTTTTTACACCTTTACTTCCTCTCTTAGTTTCTCTATAATCTTCAATAACTGTTTTCTTTCCATATCCATTTTCTGTAACTACTAACAATAATTTTCCAGGTTCAGATACTTCAGATCCAACACAAATATCATTATTTAAATTAATACCTCTTACACCAGCAGCTGTTCTACCCATTATTCTAATTTCATTAGCATTGAATCTTACCATTCTACCATTTGATGAACACATTAATACTTGACTATTTTCATCTGCTATTTTTACTGAAATTAATTCATCGTCTTCTTTTAATGTAATAGCAATTTTACCACTTTGTCTTATATTATCAAATTCACTCAATAAAGTACGTTTAACAAGACCATTTTTAGTACTAAATAACAAACATTTATTTGTAATATCTTTTCCGATTTTCAACATTGTATTAATTTTTTCATCTTTATCTAAAGATAATAAGTTAACTATTGGTAATCCTTTTCCTACCCTAGAATATTCAGGAATTGCATATCCTTTCATTCTATAAACTTTACCTTTATTTGAGAAGAATAATAAATGATCATGTGTATTTAATGAAATTAATTGTTCTACATAATCTTCTTCAGTAGTTGTAATTCCTTTAATTCCAACTCCACCTCTATGTTGAGATTTATATGTATCTTTTGATATTCTCTTTATATAATTCTTATTTGTTAATGTAACAATTACATCTTCTTGTGGAATTAATGCTTCATCTTCAATATATTCTATAGCAGTCATATCTATTGTTGTTCTTCTTTCATCGCCATATTTATTTTTAATTTCAAGCATTTCTTTCTTAATTATTTCAAGAACTTTTTGTTCACTGGCTAAAATAGATTTTAATTCTTCAATTTCTTTTAATAAATTTTGTAATTCTTCTTCTATTTTATCTCTTTCTAAACCAGTTAATCTTCTTAATTTTAATTCTAATATAGCATCAGATTGAATTTCATCTAATCCAAATCTAGACATTAATTTTTCTTTAGCATCTGCATCATCTAAAGCATTTCTAATAATTTTTACAACTTCATCTATATTATCTTGTGCTATTTTATAACCATTTAGAATATGTACTCTTTTTTCATCTTTAATTAAATCAAATTTTGTTCTTCTAATAATAACTTCTTTTTGATGATCTATATATTTAGATATAATTGATTTTAAACCTAAAGTTCTTGGTGTTAATCCATCTAACATTAAGAATATTATTCCATAATTAGTTTGAAATGCGGTATGTTTATATAAATTATTTAAAACTACTTGTGCATTAGCATCTCTTTTTAATGTAATAGTAATTTTAACACCATCTTTTAAATCTGTATGATAATCTGTAATTCCATCTATAACTTTATCCCTAACAAGTTCTGCTACTTTATCTTTTAATTCCTGAGTATTAACACCATATGGAACTTCAGTAAATACGATTGTATTATGTCCATTATGTTCTTCAATTTCAGCTCTACTTCTTATTGTAATTGAACCTCTACCTGTTTCATAAGCTTTTTTAATACCAGAATTTCCTAAAATTATACCACCTGTTGGAAAATCAGGACCTTTAATATATTGCATTAAACCATCTGTATCAATATCTGGATTATCAATATAAGCAACACATCCATCAATTACTTCAGTTAAATTGTGTGGTGGGATATTTGTAGCCATTCCAACAGCTATACCCATAGATCCATTTACTAATATATTAGGAAATCTTGATGGTAAAACTTTTGGTTCTTTTCTTGTTTCATCAAAGTTTAAATCCATATCAACAGTATCTTTATTAATATCTCTTAATAACTCTAATGATATTTTTGAAAGTCTTGCTTCAGTATAACGATAAGCTGCTGCTCCATCACCTTCGATATTACCAAAATTACCATGTCCATCTACAAGCATATATCTTTGATTGAAATCTTGAGCTAAACGAACCATAGCATCATATATTGATGAATCTCCATGTGGATGGTAATGACCCATAACGTTACCTACTGTTGTTGCTGATTTTCTATGAGGTTTATCAGGAGTATTTCCTTCTTCAAACATTGACCATAAAATTCTTCTATGAACTGGTTTTAAACCATCTCTTAAATCTGGTATTGCACGAGAAGTAATAACACTCATTGAATAATCTAAGAACGAATCTTTTACTTCATCTACTATATTATTTTCTCTATGTGAATCTCTTTCATGAAAAGTTCCACCAAAATCATTATTTTCTTCATTATTTTCAGTATTTTCTAATGATTCAGTTTCTTCTGTATTTTCTAATTCTGTATTTTCATTATTATTTAATTCTTCACTTTCCATCATAAACCTCCTATATATCTAAATTCTTAACATTAATAGCATTTTCTTCAATAAATGCACGTCTAGGTTCTACTTCATCACCCATTAATTTTTCAAATATTGCATCTGCTGCTATACAATCATTAACTGTTATTCTTCTTAAAACTCTTTTATTTATATCCATTGTCGTTTCATTTAATTCTTCTGCATCCATTTCTCCTAAACCTTTCATACGAGCAATTTCAGCACGAGA
>CANRCX010000033.1 GCA_947629235.1 uncultured Bacilli bacterium
ATCTATATTAAAATTTTCATTTTAATATCTTTTTTACATAGTGCTACTTGTTTTCCATAAAACTTTTCACACTATCAGTTTTATATAATGATTGGTTTTTATTATATCATATTATATCATTTTTTCCTAAAAAATCTGTTAACTACTCTGTTAAGTTCATTTCTATTAATTGGTTTAGATAAATAATCATCAAAACCTGCTTCTAAATATTTTTCTTTCATACCAGCAATTGCATTAGCTGTTAATGCAACTATTGGTGGTAATTTATACCCATCCAATTTTTTTAATACATTTAATGTTTCTATACCATCAATTTCAGGCATCATATGATCTAAAAATATTATATCATATTCTTCACCATTTTTAACTTTATATATGCAATCATTTCCATTTGTAACAGTGTTAACTTGAAATTTATATTCTTCTAATATTCTTTTGGCTACTTTCAAATTTAAAGTATTATCATCTACTACTAATACTTTATAATTAGAACAATCTAATTTTGCATTTGTTTCTTGTGCTTCAGTTTCAACACTTTGTCCAATTGTTGTACTATCTACTATTTTTTGCTCTAATTCAATATAGAATGTAGTTCCAACTCTATAAGTAGTATCGTACCAAATTTTACCATTCATACTTTCTATATATTGTTTAGTAATGGCAAGTCCTAATCCACTACCGTATATTTCACCTTCTAATGCATTATCTAATCTAGAAAATTTACTAAATACTTTATCTCTATCTTCATCTTTTATACCTGTTCCAGTATCACTTATTTTAAATAATAATCTTTCACTATTTACATTTTTAGTACTTGTAAGAGTAAATGTAATTCTACCTACATCTGTATATTTAACTGCATTTGTAAGAATATTTAATAATGATTGATATAATTTAGTGCTATCACCATATAATACTGAACTAATATTTTTATCTACATTCATTATTAATTTTATTGGTTTAGCACCTATTTTTGATTTGGCTATATTACTTAAATTTTCAATTATTTCATTTATTTTGTAATCTTTTTCTTGTAATTTATCATAACCACTTTCTATTTTAGAAATATCTAATACATTATTTATTATATCCAATAGATTGTTTCCTGATGCTTTTATTTGTTCGATATCTTCTCGTATTAACTTTTCATCATCTACCGCTAATGTATCTAATTCTTCACATAAATTAGTAATCAATTCCATTGGTACTTTTATTTCAACAGACATATTTGATAAGAAATCTGTTTTAGTCATATTTAATCTATCTATTTCAGCTTTAGTTAATTCAGTTTCTTCAATTAATTTTAAATCTGGATTTTCTATATTAAAATAAATTGAGTATGTAAATAATGTAAAACCAAGTGGTAGTATTGAAATATGTACAAAGAAAGCTTGTATTACGATAGCTAAAAATAAAATTGACATAGCAATATACATTGTAATTTTTTCATTTTTATTTACATTACCTTTATTTTTATTAATATCTATTAAAATTACTATAAATGTACCTATAGCAAATGAAGCTCCTGCTACTGCAGTTAATCCAGGTAGATAATCTATATTATCAATTGTATTAAGTCCACTAAATGGCATAACAAAGAAGTATATTAATGCAAAAGATACAAATACACATGTTGCTATTTTATTTTCTCTATCATATGTAAATATTTTTAATAAATTTTGAGTTTGTATTTCTTTTATTATAACATTGCAATAAAAGTAGAAAAATCCTATCCATACTATTGCAAATAACCAGTGAATTCTCCATGTTATAAATACTAATACTTCACTATTTAAATATTTTAAAGATAATACAGGTATTATCTCCGTAATTGTAAATAATGTTGAAGCTATAATAATTACTCTATATAATTTTGTTCTATTGCTTTTAAATACAGGTTTATTTAAATAAACTAACATCAATACCATTGTGAATAGAATTGATGAATATGTAAGCATCTCACTAAATACCATTTATATCACCATCACTTTCACCAAAATATTTATTAATTAATTTATTTAATTCTTTATAATTAATAGGTTTTTGTATATAATCACTAAATCCTTGGGCTATATAATCACCTTTTATACTATCATATGCATTAGCTGTTAATGCAACTATTGGTGGTAATGCTTTACCAGTTAGATATAATCCTCTAATAGTTGCTGCTCCATCCATTTCAGGCATCATATGATCTAAAAATATCATATCATATTTTGAATTTTTAAATTTTTCTAAACATTCTTTTCCATTTTTAACAGTATCAATAGTAAAATTATATTGACTTAGGTATTTTCTTGCTATTCTTAAATTTAAATCATTATCATCTACTACAAGAACTCTTTTACCAGTACAATTTATTAAACTTTTACTGCTAGAAATTCTTTTTTCTTTACTTTCAAATATATTTCCTATTTTTTCTTTATTAATTATTTTTTGTTTTATTTTAACAAAATATCTAGTTCCATGTCCTTTTTCATTTTTAAATTCAATTTCTCCACCCATAAGTTGAATTAATTGTTTTGCTATTACTATATTTAATTTGATACTATCTATATTTTCTCCACTTTGTTCTAATTTAACAAAGTCTTCAAAATTTTTATCAAATGATTCTGTAAGCATTGCATGACCAGTATTAGATATTGTAAACAAGAAATCCATATTATTATCTTCATCAACAGTACCATCTATTAATAATTTAACTTCACCATAATTTGTATGTTCAATAGCGTTTACTAATATTTTTGTTAATATTTTTAATATTTTATAATAGTCACCTTTATATTCTTTAGGTAATTCTTCATTTATATCTATTGAAAATCTTATTTCTTTATTAAGTATTTTAGCTGGTATAAAGCTATTTATTTCAAATATTAAATTTTCTAAACTATAATTGTTTTCAATTATTTCTTCTTCACCAGACTCAATATTAGAAATATCTAAGATATTATTTAACAAATCAAGTAGTGTTAAACTTGCTTCTTTTATATTTTTCATATCTCTTTTAACTAGATCTAATGATAATTTTTCTTCATTTAACAAAGCTTCACTAAAACCAATAATAGTATTCATTGGTGTTCTTATTTCATGTGACATGTTAATAAGAAATTCTGTTTTTGCTCTATTAGCTATTTCCGAAGATGATTTTGCTTCAGAATATTCTGATAATAATTTATAATCTTGACTTTCTACAGTAAAGAATAGTGTTAATATTATTAATGAATAAAATGTAGAAGCATCATTTACTTCATAATTAAAAATTATTTGAGCTATTGTTGCAATAATAAATATTATGAACGTTACATATAAAGGAGTTAAATTAATATTTTTAATTTTGTCTATTTTCAAAGCCATTAAAAATAACATAGACATTGCTCCAATAAATGATGTTATGTGTAATATCATTGCAAGTGGACCACCAACTGTATATGGTATATTTGCATAACCACCAACAAATTCAACTTTTGCTAAAGATACAATTATTAAAGGTATTACTATCATGAAAAATATGATTATCCACATTAAATTTTCAAAATTTTTCTTTTCACTAAATTTCTTTTCATTACCAATTATCATAAATGTATAAAAAACAAAAATTTCTTCCCAAATAAACATTAAATAAATATAAAATTTACCAAGAATCAAATTAAATGTAGATGTTAAATCACCTTTAGCAATAGTCCATGGTAATATAAATTCCATAATTAGTATTAATACAAGTACAATAATCAGAGCTAAAAATAATGAACTCTCTAAATTCATTTTTTTCTTTTTTGTAATAAATAATATTATTACTAATGCTATGAATAATGAAGCACTTATAGAAAAACCAACGCTAGTAAAATATGCATTCACAATATCAACTCCCTATTTTATATATTATATCAATATATAGTATAAATGATTTTTAAAAAAAATTCAATTGTTTCTTATAATTCATTTGATATTTTTATAAATTCTTCTATATTTATTTGCTCAGCTCTGAAAGTCAAGTCTTTATTAAATGTTTTTAATATAGTTTCTATTTTATTTAAATCATATTTTTTAAGATTGTTTTTTAAGTTTTTTCTTTTATGAACAAAACTATCATGAACTAATTTATAAAATTTTTCTTCGTTTGTAGGAATAATGCTATATGGTCTTTTAATTAATTTTAAAACTATACTATCAACATTAGGTATTGGTTCAAAACTATTTCTACTTACATCACATACTTTTTGTATATCATAATTGTATTGTAAAAATATACTAAGTGAATTATATTCTTTAGTATTTGGATTTGCCATAAATCTTAATCCTACTTCTTTTTGAATCATAATTACTATTTCTTTTGGATTTGATTCTTTTGTAATTTTATTTATAATTGCAGTAGTTATATAGTATGGTAAATTACCTATAAAATAAATATTTTTATATTTTTTATCTATGTATTTTGATAAATCAACATTTAAAAAATCTTCGTATATTACTTTTAATTTATCATCTTTTAGAGAAGATAAAACACTTTTAAGTCTTGTATCTATTTCAAAACATAATTTGTCACAATTTTTATTTTTTAATTCTTTTGTAAGTGCACCAGCACCTGGTCCTATTTCTATTATTAAATCATCTTCATTTGGATTTATTGAAGATACAATTTTATTAATAATATTTTTGTCAAATAAAAAATTTTGACCTAAAGATTTTTTATAATCAAAATTTTTCATTTTGTCCAACCCTTTCTTAATACTTCAAATTCTAAATTTCTAACTCTTCCTACATGTTGTCTTGCATAATCTTCACTTTCAGTAAGTAAATCAATTACATTACCACTAACACCTCTATCAAGTACTATTGCAATAATAGGATCTTCTGATAATTTATTAACATTAAATCTTAATATAGTTCCACATGGATAGTTTTTACTACTAGCAACTATTCTTATATTTCCATAAGTTTTATCATTATAATATATTCCTTCTTTTAATACATTTGTTCTTGGTGGACAAGCTAAATATCCAGAACATAAAGGACAATCTCCAGCATAACCAGTAAGTTCACCTACAAATGTTGTTACTGGATTATAATCTTTTTCTTTAAATAACTCACTTTGAGTATTTTGTATTACATTTATATCTACTGATTTATTAAGATTAGTATTTGAAGCAACAGAAAGAATAGTTACTATATTATTTGATTTATTTAGCATAAATATACAACCTATTATAACAATAGCTTCAATAGTCATTAAAATTCTACTTCTAATATACTTTTTCATATACTACTCCTATTAGCATTATATAATAAAGTAATATGTAATGTCAAAGGTGGCATATAAAATTGACATAATATAAAAAGAATTATATTTTGAATAATTCTTTTGCATTTTTAGTTGTTTGTTTTATTACATCGTCTATACTAATATTTTTTATTTCTGCTATTCTTTTAGCTACAAAATATATATTATATGGATTATTCTTTTGTCCTCTATAAGGTTCTGGTGTTAAATAAGGACTATCTGTTTCTAATAATATATCTTTTAAATCTATTTTTTCTATTACTTCATATAGTTTAGAATTTTTAAATGTTAAAACACCACCTATTCCAAGCTTATATCCACATTTAATAAATTCACGAGCCATTTCTATACTACCACTAAAGCAATGAATAACTCCTTTGTTATTTCTCTTTTTAACAATTTTTAAACATTCTCCAATACTATCTCTAGTATGAATTACAACTGGTAAATTATATTTTTCTGCTAGATCAAGTTCATGAATAAAAATTTCTTTTTGTTCTTCTTTATTTTCTTTATTCCAATAATAATCAAGACCTATTTCACCTACTGCATATATTTTATTATTTTTAATTAATTCTTCTATTTTATCTAGTTCTTTAATATCTATTATATTTTGTGGATGTATTCCAATAGCTGGTATTAAAAATCCATTATATTTTTTACTAAGTTCGATTATTTCACTAGCATCTTCTACACAAGTAGATGCATTAATTACATTTATAACATTATTTTCTTTTAAATATTTAACAAGTTCATCTATATTATCATAATATTCACTTATAATATGTGCATGAGAATCTATCATAATCCACCTCATACACATTATAATATTTTTATTTTTTTTAATCAATTATTATAATAATATACGCCTTTAGATTATCTTATATAACATACCTTTAACTATAGAAACACAAAAATAGCAAAAGATAATCTCTTGCTATTTATTTGCTATACTTTTAATAATATTATTTAATATTTTAGAATTAGTAATAATATTATTTATATTATCATTACTAATAAGTATTAAACTACCAAGTAAATCACTATTTAAAACTATTGGAAAGATAACAATTCTTCCTTCTTCAATTATATTATCACTTATTTGATTCTTTATTATTTTATCACTAATATAAACTTTTCTTTCTTGTATTAATTTATTTATATTTTCTCTTATTATTTCATTGCTATTTATAATTTTATTATTAATAACAAAATATATTTTATAGTTAGTAACTGATATAAAACAATTAATTATATTATTTATTTTATCTTCAAAACTTTCTAATTTTGAATATTTTTCTAATATTATTTTATTTTCATCTATAGATATTTGAAAATCATCACCACTATTTATATTTAATGTTTTTCTTAACTCTTTTGGTAAAACAATTCTACCAAGTTCATCTATTTTTCTAACTATACCAGTATGCATTAAATCACCCTAATTATAGTGTGATTTTATTTTAATATTTTATGCATTAAATTTCATAGAATATATTACTTCTAATAAACTTTCTAAATAATAAATATAATTTTTCTCTAATGTTGCTTTTAATAATGTAATAATTATTGTATCGTTTTTATAACTGAAATTAAATTTAGTTGTTATCTTAGTTGCTTCTATAAACAATTTTTCAACACTAATACTTTCATATACTTCTTTTTTCATTTTTAATACAACTTTTAAGTTATCATTTTCTGTAATTTTAACCATAGTAATCATAAGTAATTTTTCTAAATATTTTTCATGAGCATATAGTTCTAATGAATGATTAGTCATACCAAATCTATCTCTTATTTCACTTAATACTTCATTTAATTCTTTTTTAGTTGTAATTCCATTTATTTTCTTATGAAGTTCTATTACTATACTATTTTCATCTGTGTATTCTTTTCCAATATGTGTTTCTACTTCTATCTTATTATAATCTCTATTATCTTCATCTTCATCATTGTTAATACCATTAACTTCTTCATTTATTAAGTCTAAATACATACTAACACCTACAGAATCAATAAATCCTGCTTGTTCTTTACCAAGAATATCCCCAGCACCTCTTATTGCTAAGTCTCTCATTGATATTTTATATCCACTACCAAGTTCAGTAAATTCTTTAATTGCTTCAAGTCTTTTAACAGCAGTTGTTCCAAGTACTTTTTCTTTTTTATACATAAGGTATGCATAAGCTATTTTATTGCTTCTTCCAACTCTACCTCTTATTTGATATAACTGACTTAATCCAAATCTATCACTATCTATAACTACTATAGTATTAGCATTAGGTATATCTATTCCATTTTCTATGATTGTTGTACTTATTAAAACATCATATTCTCTATTAGTAAAATCATATATTATATCTTGCATTTCTTGTTTAGACATTTTACCATGTGCATAACAAATTCTAGCTTCTGGTATTAATTTTTTATATTTATTTACAAGAGTATCCATATTAGTAATATTATTATATAAAATAAATGCTTGTCCATCTCTAGACATTTCTTTTAATATTACTTCTCTTATTAACATTTCATTATATTCAATTACATATGTTTGAACTGGATATCTATTTTTAGGTGCTGATTCTATTAGTGATAAATCTCTAATACCAACAAGTGACATTTGTAAGCTTCTTGGAATTGGTGTTGCGGATACTGATAAAACATGTACATTTGATTTTAATTTCTTAATTTTTTCTTTTTGTTCTACACCAAATCTATGTTCTTCATCTATTACTAGTAAGCCTAAATCTTTAAATTCAACATCTCCACTAAGAAGTCTATGTGTTCCAAATATTATATCAATTTTACCTTCTTTTAATCTTTTTATTTTTTCTTGAACTTGTTTGTTAGTATAATGTCTATTAATAATATCAATATTTACTCCATGATTTTTAAATCTTTGTAAGGCAGAATTATATTGTTGATGTGAAAGTAATGTAGTTGGACATAAGTATGCTACTTGTTTTCCATTTATAACAGTTTTATACATTGCTCTAAATATAACTTCTGTTTTACCATAACCAACATCACCACATAAAAGTCTTTCCATTGGTCTAGGTCTTTCTAAATCTCTTTTAATTTCTTCAGATGCTTTTAATTGATCAGTTGTTTCTTCATATTCAAATTCACTTTCAAATATTAATTGATTTTCATCATCTTTTTTAAATGGCTCTATTACTGCTTTATTTCTTTCTTTATATATATTTAAAAGTTCACCTGTAATATTCTTAATTCTTTCCTTTATTTTTAATTTAGTTTTAGTCCATTCAACACTATTTAGTTTATTAATAGTTGGTCTTGCACCTTCTTTTGATGTATATTTATATAATTTAGATATATCTTCAACAGGCATATAAAGTTTATCATCACCTTTATATTGTATTAAAATATAATCTTTCTTCATACCGTTTTTTTCAATAGTTGTAATTCCTTTATATATACCTATTCCTGATTTTCTATGAACTACATAATCTCCTATGTTAATACTATCAAGTGATAATATTTTATCTCCTAATGATGATTCTTTTAGTAATTCTTTTTTAGTGTATGTTTCAAATAAATCATATTCACTATAATAATATTTATTTTCATAAATAAATCCATGATTTAATATACTATTTACTATATTGATATTTTTATTTTTAGATAATAAGTCTTTTTTTAATAATTCATTTGTAGTATATAATGTTCCATTAGTATTTATTATATCATTTAAGAATTTTTCTTTATTTGATGAGTATTTTTCTATACTTTTAGCTTCTATTTTAATATCATAGTTTCTATTGTTAATAGTATCTAAAAACATATCTTCTTTATTTACAAGTGAAGATAATTTAAATATTTCATTTTCCATTTCTAAATATTTAACTTGTGGTAATAACATTTTTTCTTGTTCTACTATTTGATTATAATTAGTATAAATAACTATTCCATCATTTATGTAGTCTCTTATATTTGAATTATTATCACCAAAATCATCTTTTATTGTTCCGATTGATATTTCATTTATTTCTTTAATTGATTTTTGAGTAGTTACATCAAAATATTTTATTTTTTCTACAGTATCATCAAATAATTCTATTCTAATTGGATTTTCTTCTTCTATTGGAAATATATCTATTACAAATCCCCTTACTGAAAATTCAGCTGTATTATAAACTGTACTTTCTCTTTTATATCCATTTTCTATAAGTTTTTTAATAAATTCTTCTCTTTTTAATGTATCACCTAATTTTAAATTAATTTTACTTTCTATATATTTATTTTTATTAGGTAATTTTTTAATAAAACTATTTAAGTGTACTATTATTATTTTTTGTTTGTCATCATTTATTTTATTAAGTAAATTAACTCTTAAAAATAAAAGTTCAGGTGATACCGCGATGGCCTTTTTACTAATTAAATCATCTTCTGGAAATAAATATACTTCATCTATGTAATTCTTAAGTTCATTATAATAATTAGTGGCTTCATTTAATGTTGGATATACTAAAAGTAAATTTTTCTTAGACTTAAAAAAGATATATAACAATAATTGATTATATATTTCATTTTTACTAATTGATATTTTTTTACATTTTAATATATCATCATCAAATAATTTTAAACACAAATTATTATTCATATATTTA
>CANRCX010000034.1 GCA_947629235.1 uncultured Bacilli bacterium
TAGAGATTTATTAATCCAACCAGCAGCTGAAGTTACTTTAGATAACTTATTTAAAGTTGAATTTAGTGAAAAAGAAAATGCTGTAGCAGTTACTAATAGTGTAACAACTAAAGAAACTGGTGAAGAAAATGGTGCTACAGGAGAAACAGCAACAATTAATAATGAAGGTGACAATCCTACAATATCTGGCTTAAAAGCAAATTTTACAGATTCAGGACAAAAAGTAACATATGAATTTTATGCTGTTAATACTGGATCATATGATGCATATTTAACTAAGATTGATTTAGATGGCATTAATAAACAATGTACTGCAAATGCAGCTAATGGTAATGGAGCAACACAAGATTTAACAACAGAATGTGGTAAAATTAAATTAACTATTACTGTAGATGGTGAAGCTACTACTGATACAAGTAAATCAATTAGTACTGAACATAAATTAGATAAATATAGTGGTAGTGCTTATGCATCTCATTTAGTAAAAGTAGAGATTGAATATGAAGAAAGTGAAACTATTCCTGATGGCGACTTTAAAGTTGAATTTGGTGATGTAAAACTAAATTATAGTATGACTAATCCAGCAGGATAATTGAGTAAATAATCAAAGGCATAATCGTAATCCTTTATGCTTTTAATATATTTACACAAGACTATTTAGGAGGAAAAATGAAGAAAGGGTATAAAAGACTATTGATTTTTCAAATAGTTGTTATAATTTTATTACTTTTAAATAGTTTTGTATTAAGTATATTAAGAGATTATACAATGTTTGTTTTTATACTTATATTAATTTTCTTATTTAAAATATTTTTTGGGTTTGAAAAGGATAGACATAGATATATAAAAGATATTATTTTAGATGAATTTATATTTTTACTAACATTTTTTTTGCTATATTATTTATCAGGATTAATATTTAGTTTTGCAAGAACTACTAATTATTATACAATAAAAGGAATATTTGGCTATGTGCTTCCATTAATACTAAATATATTAGCAAAAGAATATTTTAGATATGAAATGTTACAAAAATCTGAAGGTAATAAATTACTTATTGTGTTAAGTGTAATATTATTTATTTTAGTTGATATTACTAATCCAATATATTATGGAAGTTTTAATTCAAATTATCAGTTCTTTGTATTTATTGCATTGACTGTATTACCAGCAATTAGTGAAAATCTTGCGCTTACATACATCAATACAAAAATTGGATATAAACCAGGGATGATATATCTATTAGTAACAAAATTATATCAAATATTATTACCAATAGTACCAAATCCTAACGAATATGTAGTATCAGTTATAAGACTTATTATTCCTTGTATCTTTGCATATAGAGTATATTTATTTTTTAAAAAAGAAAAAGATGAAAGAATTGATAGAGATTATAATAAAAAGAAATTTGGTAGTTTAATAATACCTACATTAATTGTTGTTTTCTTGGTATATATAACAAGCGGATATTTTCACTATCATGCAGTCGCAATTGCTAGTGGAAGTATGACTCCTAATATTAGAAAAGGAGACGTTGTAGTAATTGAAAAACTTGATGGAAAGTTTGACACATTAAAAGTAGGAGATGTAGTAGCATACAACTATGGTAAAATTATAATAGTTCATAGATTAGTGGATATAGTTAAAGTCGAGAATGAATATTATTTTTATACTAAAGGAGATGCTAATACTGATGTTGATAATTGGCCAGTAACTGAAGAAATGATGATTGGTACAGTTAATATTAAAGTACCATATATTGGTCTACCAACAGTATGGTTAAATGAATTATAGAGAAAGGAGTAAATGGTGACTGGAGATAATCTTAACAATAAAATTGATAACAAAAATGTAACTCAAGATAGAAAGTCTAAGAATTCTGATAAAAATTATAATGTCAGACTTTGCTTTTGTTTGGCTATTTTTGTTATTTCTTATATTTGTTGTGTACTACTTATCAATAAATCATTTAATTATCAAAATGCAAAAACTATTGAATATAAAGATGAGCAAACTATAGATTATAAAGTATATTTAAAAGATAATAATTTCTATGAACAAGATTATTTAGATAAAGATATGATATATGTTGCTAGTTTAATAGATAATATAAATATTAATTTTAATTATAAATTTTCAATAAAAGATAAATTAGATTTAGATTTAGATTATAAAATAATTGCTAATCTTGTTATATCTAGTCCAACAGATAATAATAAACAATATTTTAATAAACAATATGTATTACTAGATAGAAAAACAAAATCAATTAAAGATTCAAATACAGCAGAAATAAAAGAAAATTTAGTAATAGATTATGATTATTATAATGATCTTGCTAGTAGTTTTAAAACACAATTTGTTGTTGATACAGATAGTTATTTAAATGTATATATGGAAATAACTAAGAAAAGTGGAAGTGAATCAGATATTAAGATTAATGATAAAAGTGTATCATCAATAAAAATACCATTATCAAAAAGATCTGTAGATATTAAATTTGATGTTCCAGATACAAGTGATACTAAAGATGTAGTAATTGATGGTGAATTTATATTTAATAAAAAAATTGTTGCATTAGAAGCTTTAATAATTTTAGTAACAATAATAAGCCTTATAAAATTAATTAAATTAATTAAAATTAAATTACCTAAGAAAAGTAAATATGATAGATTTATTAGAAGAATATTAAGAGAATATGACAGATTAATAGTAGAAACAACAACATCATTTGATGAAAAATCTAATATAATAAATATAAATGAATTTGAAGAATTATTAGATGTACGTGATAATTTAAAATTGCCTATAATGTACTATGTTGTAGAAAAAGATAGACTTAGTTATTTCTACATAAAGGATGATGATGATATTTATTTATTTAAATTAGACTATAATGATTTAGAAAATAAAGAAGTTTAAAGAACTTCTTTTTTTATGCAAAAATAATATTATTTATAAAGGGGGATATATGTTAAAAATTGGAGATATAGTAACTAGAAAAAAATATAATCATGATATTTTATTTAGAGTGGAAAAAATAATAGATAATAAAGTTATATTATCTGGTGTTGATGTTAGATTATATGCAGATGCAGAAAGTAATGATTTAGTTTTATCAACAATAAGTAAAAAAAAAGAAAATTATGATTTAGTTAGAATAATAGATAATGAAAACTTCTTTTTAATTCCAGGGGTTATAGTACATATAGATAGTGATAAAAATTATTTAGATAAATGTTTGGAATATTATAAAAATCAAAGAATAAAATGTTATGGATATAAATATAGCGAAAGTGAGTTTAGCAATAATATAGAAAAAATCTTATTAAAACATAATCCAGATATATTAGTTATTACTGGTCATGATGCATATTCTAAAAAAAGAAATAATTATAAAAATAGTTCATATTTTATAGAAACTGTAAAAATAGCAAGGAAAATTTGTTGCGATAATTTAATTATAATTGCAGGTGCTTGTCAAAGTGATTTTGATAATTTAATTAAAAGTGGTGCTACATATGCATCAAGTCCAGCACATATAAATATAGATGCATTAGATCCAGCTATTATAGCTAGTTATATTGCATTAACTGATAAAAATGAAATTATTGATTTAAAAAATATACTATCAAAAACTAAATATGGAAGTGATGGTATTGGTGGTATAAAAACAACAGGGGTAATGAAAATTGGATACCCAAGAAAGGATAAAAATTGAATTTAGAAAATATTAAAAAAAAAATAATCGAACTTCAAGGAATTAAATTAAAAATTAAAGTAAATTTAGGTAGAAATAAGTATGAATATTTAGAAGGAACAATAGAAAAAATACATTCAAATTTATTTACAATTAGAACAAATAAAGGTTTAAAATCATTTACTTATTCTGATGTAGCTACAAAACTAGTGATAATAGGAAAATTTAATTAAAAATATTGATATTTAAAAATATTTGTTTTATAATTAAATTAGCTAATTGTTAAGGAGGTACTTGTATGGAAATTACATCAGTTAAGATTCGTAAGGTTGAAAGAGAAGGTTCTCGTATGAAGGGAATAGCATCAGTTGTTGTTGACAATGCAATTGCTATTCATGATATTAGAATCATCGAAGGTGATAATGGATTATTCATTGCTATGCCTAGTCGTAAGACACCAGTAGGTGAATACAAGGATATTGCACATCCAATCAATCAAGAAGTAAGAACTATGTTTGAAAAAGCTATTTTAGATGCTTATGATAAAGCAGATGAACCAGCTGAAGCAACAGAAGAAGAATAAAAAATGATATATAGACTACTTTATGTAGTCTTTTTTCATATTTAAAAATATTATTCATATAATTATCTTGAGGAGAAAAATATGGATAAAACAAAAGAATATAATGATACATATAATCATATTGTTACTATAACAGATAGAAAAAATATAGTATTATCAGGTATAAAAAAATTAAATAGTTTTGATGATACAGAATTTTTTGTAGATAGTGTTATGGGAAGTATATTAATAAAAGGAGAAAATCTAGAATTAATAAAATTAGATACATTTCAAGGTAATTTATCAATAAAAGGAAGAATAATATCAGTAAATTATTTAGATGATAATAATAAAAAAATAAAAGCGGATAATATAATGGCAAGGTTATTTAAATAATGAATCTTTCTGAACAATTATTATCGTTTCTTTTTTCATTTTTATATGGTTTTGTTGTAATAATTGCTTATAAAATATCTTATAAATACATATATAATACAAAAAAAGTGTATAAATTTTTGAATTCATTATTATTAATGATTGATTTAACACTAATATATTTTAAAATATTTTACATTATAAATGGTGGAATTATAAGTATATATTTTATTTTAATAACAATAATTACATTTTTATTTTTTAAAGATAAAAAATTTAAATTAAGGAAATAAGGCTTTTACATACAATAATGTATGTTTTTTATTTTATAAATTATCTTTTTTAAAAAATTTACACTAAATTTACAAAAATAATGTCAAAAAAAGTATAATCGATTGTAAATGATAATAAATAAAGATATAATATTTAACAGAATAGGAGAATATTATGAAAAAGTTAGGAATAAAAACAAAATTTAGAGTGACTTTTTTGATTCTAGGACTTATAATATCTAGTGTAGCTTTTGTGTCTTCAACTTTTTCATATGTTACTCAAATATATAAAACAAAAAGTGAAATTAATGAATTAAAATTAGAATATAATAATAAATTAACAGAAGAAGAAGATCTAAAAGCACAAATAAATAAATTACAAGATCCAGAGTATATGGCAAAATACGCTAGAGAAAAATATTTATATTCAGGAAAAGATGAAATAATATTAAAAATGGATGATTAGAAAGGCAATATGGAAGAAGTTTATAATTTTATAAGAAATAAAATTGGATTATTACCTAATGATACAATAGTTGTAGGTGTATCAGGTGGTCCTGATTCAATGGCATTATTATATATTTTAAATGAATTTAAAGATAAAATGGGATTAAAAATAGTATGTGCCCATATAAATCACAATAAAAGAAAAGAAAGTGATGAAGAAGAAAAATATGTATCAAAGTACTGCAAAGAAAATGATATTATTTTTGAATGTATAAAAGTTAAAAAATGGGGTGATGATAACTTTGAAAATGAAGCAAGAAGTATAAGATACAATTTTTTTGAAGAAGTTATTGAAAATTATGGTGCTAAATATTTAATGACTGCACATCATGCTGATGATTTAATAGAAACTATACTTATGAGAATTGTTAGGGGTTCTACATTAAAAGGTTATAGTGGATTTAGTAAAATAGTAAATAAAGGTAATTATAAAATAATAAGACCTTTAATAACACTTACTAAAGATGAAATAATAGATTTTGATAATAAAAATAATATTAAATATTATATAGATTCAACAAATAATGAAGATATACATACTAGAAATAGATATAGACATGTAATATTACCATTTTTGAAAAAAGAAAATCCAAATGTTCATAAAAAATTTATTAAGTTTAGTGAAACATTACTTGAAAATAGCAATTATATAGATGAACAAGCAAATAAAGTATTTAATAAAGTATTTCAAAATGGGGTTATAGACATAGATAAATTTAAATCATTAGAAAAAGTTATACAAACTAAAATAATATATAATATACTTGAAAGAATATATGGTGATGATTTATTAATTATTAGAGATGCTCATGTTGACTTAATATTTGATCTAATTAATTCAAATAAATCAAATAGTATTGTGCATTTACCAAATAATGTTATAATAATTAAGTCGTATGGAGAAATTAGCTTTAGTTACGATGATGATGTTAATGATGAATACGAAATAGAAATAGATACTCTTGTTAATTTACCAAGTGGAAAAATAATAGAAGTTGTAGCAGATAGTTATGATACATCAAATAATACTATAAGACTTAATAGTAATGAAGTAAAACTTCCTTTATATGTTAGAAATAGAAGACAAGGAGATAAGATTGAAGTAAAAGGACTTAATGGAACTAAAAAGGTAAATGATATCTTTATAGATGAAAAAATAAAAACGAGTGAGAGAGATATTTGGCCTATAGTATTAGATGCAGAAAATAAAATTGTTTGGATTCCAGGACTTAAGAAGTCAAAACTTGACAAGAAAATTAGTGAAGAGTATGATATTATATTAAGATATTATTAGAAAGGACGAGAAATTATGAATATTAAAAAAAGTAAAAAAAGCATGAGTTTTATGCCATATGTATTATTCTTAATTGTAATATTAGGAACATATTTATTCTTAAATACAATGAGTACAAATGTGCATGAATTTAATTACACTGAACTTACCACTCAAATTAATAATGGTAATGTAACAGAATTAGCAGTAACACCTAAAAGTGCAGCTGGTGTATATGAAATTACTGGTAAATTAGATGGTTATGGAAAAGGTGAATCATTTAAAGTTACAGTTCCATATACAGATACAGTTATTTCATCTTTATATGATATTGCTGAACAACAAAATTTAAAAGTAGAAACAAATACTAATCCAGAAAATAGTACTTGGCTTAGCATACTTATAAATTTTGTACCAATTATAATATTTGGTGTACTTATTTATATGATGTTTATTAAGCTTGGTAATAATGGAAAAGGTACTTTTGATTTTGGTAAAAGTAAAGCTAAATTAGCAGAAGATGGTGGCACTAAAACATTTAAAGATGTTGCTGGATTAAAAGAAGAAAAAGAAGAAGTACAAGAATTAATAGATTTCTTAAAGAATCCAAAGAAATTTACTAAGATGGGTGCTAGAATTCCAAAAGGAGTTTTATTAGTAGGTCCTCCAGGAACAGGTAAAACTTTACTTGCAAAAGCAGTAGCTGGAGAAGCAAAAGTTCCATTCTTCTATATTAGTGGTTCTGATTTTGTAGAATTATTTGTAGGAGTTGGAGCATCTCGTGTTAGAGATATGTTTAAACAAGCTAAACAAACAGCACCATGTTTAATCTTTATAGATGAAATAGATGCAGTTGGTCGTGAAAGAGGAACAGGTCTTGGTGGTGGACATGATGAAAGAGAACAAACACTAAATCAATTATTAAGTGAAATGGATGGATTTGGTGAAAATGAAGGAATTATAATTATTGCCGCTACTAATAGACCTGATGTATTAGATCCTGCATTATTAAGACCAGGTAGATTTGATAGACAAGTAACAGTTAATAGACCAGATGTTAAGGAAAGAGAAGAAATATTAAAAGTACATGCTAAGAATAAAATTCTTGCAGATAATGTTCATCTTAAATTTATAGCAGAAAGAACTCCTGGATATAGTGGAGCTGACCTAGAAAACTTACTTAACGAAGCAGCACTTCTAGCAGTTAGAAGAAATAAAGAAGCTATCACTATGGATGAAATAGATGAAGCTAGTGATAGAGTTCTTATGGGACCTGCTAAAACTAGTAGAAAAGTAACTGAATATGAAAAGAAAATAGTTGCTTATCATGAAGCAGGACATGCAGTTAGTGGTATTATTCTTCCGAATGGAGAAGAAGTACATAAAATTACTATCATTCCAAGAGGTATGGCAGGTGGATATACACAAATGCTTCCAAAAGAAGAAAGAACACTTGTATATACTAAGAATGAATTAGAAGAACAAATAATTACTTTACTTTCTGGTCGTGCTAGTGAAGAATATTATTTAGATGAAGTATCAACTGGTGCTAGTGATGACTTAAAGAGAGCTACTAAAATAGCAAGAAGTATGGTAACTGAATATGGTATGAGTTCACTAGGACCTATGCAATTTGAACATAGAAGTGAAAGTGTATTCTTAGGAAGAGATTATAATCAAACTAAAAACTTCTCAGATCAAGTAGCATTATTAATAGATCAAGAAGTTAAAAAAATAATAGATGATTGTTATAAAGAAGCAAAGAAAATAATTTCTAAAGAAAAGAAATTAATTGAAGTTCTTGCTAATGAATTAATCACAAAAGAAACTTTAACTAAAGAAGAAATAGAAAGATTAGTTGAAGAAAATAGTGATTATAAAATAGAACATAAAGAAGAAATGAAAAAAGAAGAAAATAAAGAAGAGCAAGAAGAACCAAAAGAAGTAAAAACAACATCTAAAAAAAGTAACAAAGTAACAAAAGAAGTAGAAGAAGAACCAGAAGAATAAAAAATAAAGGGGATTACAAAAAAGTAATCCCTTTTTGATAAAAGAGGAGTATTTATGAAAGATAAAACATTAGTAATAATGGCAGGTGGAATTGGAAGCAGATATGGTGGAGATAAACAACTAGAAGTAGTTGGACCAAATGATGAAACTATAATAGATTATTCTGCATTTGATGCTATTAAAAATGGATTTAATAAGATTGTATTTATAATTAGAGAAGAACATTATGATTTAATTAAAAATAATATAGCAAAAAGAATTGGTAATAAAGCAGAAGTAAAATTTGCTTTTCAAAAAAATGATAATATACCTAATTATATAAAAATTCCTGATAGTAGAACTAAACCATTAGGTACAGCTCATGCTATATTATGTGCAAAAGATGTTATTGATAGTGATTTTACTATAATAAATGCAGATGATTTTTATGGTGAAGATGCATTTAATGTTATTAGTAAATATATGGATAATATGAATAATGAAATAGGTATAGTAGGTTATGATGTACTAAATACTTTAAGTGAGAATGGCTCAGTTAAAAGGGGAGTATTAAAAGTAGATAATGGCAATTTATTAGAAATAAGAGAAAGTTCTATAAGAGAAGAAAATAATGAATTAATTGGACTAGATTTAGTAACAAAAGAAGAATTTAAAGTTAATAAAGATGATAAAGTATCAATGAATATGATAGCCTTTCCAAAATCATTTTTAAATTATATTGAAGAAAATTTTATATCATTTTTAGAAAATAGTAATCTAGAAAAAGATGAATATTTGATTCCAGTATTGATAGATAAAGTTATCAAAGAAAATAAAATGAATGTTAAAGTAGTAGATACAACTGCTAAATGGGTTGGGGTTACATATAAAGAAGATAAGGAAAGTGTTGTAAATTATATCAACTCATTAATAAGAGATAGTAAGTATAATGAAAATTTATGGGAATAGTGTTAAATAATTATTCTTTTTGACTTCAAAATTAATATAAATAAGTAATAGTTAAATGTTATTAACGTTAAGTAAAAAAATAAAGATTGAATAGTATTGGAAATTCCCAATATAAGTAAAAAAATAAATTATAGAATTAAATTCCCATAAAAAGGGATTTT
>CANRCX010000035.1 GCA_947629235.1 uncultured Bacilli bacterium
TGCTGATATTGACCAACACCAATAGATTTAGGATCTATTTTAACAAGTTCATTTAATGGATCTTGTAGTCTTCTTGCAATTGATACAGCACTTCTTTGTTCTACATGTAAATTTGGAAATTCACTAATAGCTAGTGGACTTGCACTATAAACACTAGCACCAGCTTCAGATACAATAGCATATTTACAATTCTTAACATCTTTTAGAGTTTCACTAACTAATTTTTCACTTTCTCTTGATGCAGTTCCATTTCCAATAGCAATAATATCAATATGATATTTATTAATTAAATCTTTTAGTGTTTCTTTTGATTTTTTCCATTCATTTTTAGGTTCATGTGGATAAATTACAGATATATTTAATACTTTTGAAGTATTATCAACAACTGCTAGTTTACATCCAGTTCTAAAAGCAGGATCAAATCCTAAAACAATTTTATCTTTCATAGGTGGAATAAGTAATAAATTCTCTAAGTTTTCTTTAAATACTTCAATTGATTTATCTTCACTTTGAAGAGTTAACTCACTTCTTACTTCTCTTTCAATAGAAGGAGCAATAAGTCTTTTATAACTATCTTTAATTGACTCAATTACAATATCCTTAACAGGACTTTCTTTTTTAATTATTTTAGATTCTAAATATGAAATGATTTCATCATTATTAACATCTATTGAAACAGATAATATTTTTTCATTTTCACCTCTGTTAATAGCAAGAACTCTATGTGGTTTTATATATTTTACATTTTCTTTATAATCATAATACATTTCATATGTTTTATTTTCATCATTTGCATTTTTCTTTAATTTAGATGTAATAATACCATTTTTAAAGAAATAACTTCTTATCCATTTTCTATAATAAGCATTATCACTTATCCATTCAGCAATTATATACTTAGCACCTTCTAATGCATCATTTTCTGTTTTAACATTTTCATTTAAATATTTCTTAATAGTTTCACTATTAAATGTAGTAGGGAAACTCATAATAATTTTAGCAAGCCCTTCAAGTCCATTTTTAATAGCTTCAGTTGCTTTAGTTTTCTTTTTCTCTTTAAATGGAGCATAAATATCTTCAACTTCAACTAATTTTTTAGCATTCATTATATTTGTTTTAATTTCATCTGTAAGTAAACCTTTTTCATCAATTAATCTAATTACATCTTCTTTTCTTTTTAATAAATTAACTTCATATTCATAATATTCATTAATCTTTCTTATTTGTTCTTCATCAAGACCATTAGTTGCTTCCTTTCTATATCTTGCTATAAAAGGAATAGTATTCCCGTCACTTAATAATTTTAATACACTATTAATACTACTTTCCTTAATATTTAATTCTTCACTTATTTGTTTTATAATTTCTTCGTTCATAAATTCTCCTTAACACACTTATATAATTGTATCAAAAATTAATAATTTCTTCATTCATTAAAACATTTTATTTACATAAATATTGAAGTTAAAATATAAATAATTTATAATAATTAACTATTAAGGAGATAATATGTCTAAAATAAGTAATGTTTTATCAATGATAGAAATATTGAGTACTGGTAAAAAGTATTCTATTTTAGAATTGGCTGAATTATTAGAAGTAAGTCCTAGAATGATAAGGGTATATAAAGATGAAATAGAAAAATCTGGTATTTATATTGATACTATTAGGGGACCTTATGGTGGATATGTATTAAATCAAAAAATAACTTTACCAAAAAGAAATAATATTAAAAATAATATAAATATTGAAAATAAAGAAAACTTTAATTTAATAAATAAAGCAATAAAAGAAGAAAGAAAATGTTTAATAGAATATTATTCAAAAGATAAAGAAAATATAACTAAAAGAATAATTCATCCACTTGATATTTATTGTTATAGTGATGAATTCTTTATAACTGCATTTTGTGAACTTAGAAAAGATATGAGAAATTTTAATTTAAATAGAATAAAAGAAATAAAAATATTAGAAAGATTTTAAAGTGACATATATATTTCCACTATTAGTGTTATTCTAAATTAGTAAAAAAAGGAGTGAATAAAATGCTTACATATGTAACAAGTAATCATGGAAAATATATAAGTGTAAAAGAAGAATTTGAAAAAGATAATATAGATGTTAACTTTTATAAATATGATTTTCATGAACCAGATATTAATAATATAGAAATTGTATCAAAATCTAAAGTATTAGAAGCATATAATATATTAAAAAGTCCATGTTTTGTAAAAGATAGTGGATTTTATATAGAAGATTATCCAAATAATCCAATGTATCCAGGTGCTTTTGTTAAAAGAAGTGGTATTAGTACTAATATAGATTTACTTTTAGATACAATGAAAGATGTTAAAAATAGAAATTGTTTCTTTTTAGATTGTTTAACATTTTATGATGGAGAAAACTTTTATACTTTTTATGGTAAAAGTACAGGTACTTTGTCTTATCAAAAAAAAGGAAATAATATGGAAAAATCACAATCTAATTTATGGTATGTTTTTATACCTAAAAACTCAAATAAAACACTTGCTGAAATGAATGATTATGAAAGAAATAATAGAAATGATGGTCATACTTCTGCTAATTATGAATTTGCTAATTGGTATAAAAATGTTTATTTAAAAGAAAAAAGATTGATTTTAAAATAAGATTAAATTATAATAATTTCTATGGAGGTTTTAGAATGTATTATTTTGAAAAACAAGGAAATATTATAAATAAATATAATGTAGAATATGATAGTGAAGAATTAAAAAAATTAAATTATAATATAATAACTAATCATAGTAATATAATTCATGCAGAAGAAAATGGTGTAAATATACCTTATTGTGATGATAATTTTCAAGAATATAGAAATATAAAGTCAACAAGAGTAGGGATGCGTGAATATATAGATGGACCAGATGAACCTATAAATTTATATACTTATGATAAATATGTATATCCTAGAATTTCTGTTGAAATAAATAATTTATTAAATGGAGATATTACTGCTGTTAAAAGAATATTTAATTATGAACATAGTAAAGAAGAATTAAGATTAAAACTTAGTAATTTAAATTCATCATTTAATCTAATGGATAGAGATACTGATGATGATCCACTTGATTATTTAGAATACCAAATAAAAGAATTAAATAAATTAAAATCTTCTCTTAATCATTTAAATTATGAATTAGATAAACTAGAAAAAGAAAAAAATATATTAGATATATATGGTGATGAATTAAGAAGACTTATTAAAGTTGAATTAGTTGATAGTATAGATGAAGAAGAATTAAATAAAGTATCTGAATTTTTAGATATTAATTTAATACCATTTTCTACTAATGATAAGATTAGTAATAATGTAAGAAGACAATTAAAAAATTTTAGAAAATAATCTATATAATAATTTTTAGGGAGGCTTTAGAATGTATTATTTTGAAAAACAAGGAAATATTATAAATAAATATGATATAAAATATAATAGTGGAGAATTAGAAAAAATAAATTATGAAATAATAAATAATTATAGTACTATAACTCATAAAGAAACACAAGGGACAACAGAACCTTATTATGATGGAAATATTCTAGAATTTAGAAATATAAAATCAGCAAAAATAGTTCCTAAAAAAGGTGATTATAAAAACGTATATTTATTTACTTATGATGAATATGTTTATCCTAGAATATCTATTGAAATTAAGAAATTATTAAATGGTGATATTACTGCTGCTAAAAAAATATTTGAATATGAAGAAGAAAAAGAATATTTGAAATCAAAATTAAGTGAATTAACATCTTCATTTAACTCAACAGATAAAAAAGATTATGATGATCCACTTGATTATTTAGAAAGTCAAATAAATGAATTAACTAATCTAAAATGTTCAATAGATTCATTAAATTATAATTTAAAAGAATTAATAACAGAAAAAAATATATTAGATAAATATGGTGATGAGTTAAAAAGAAATATTAAAATTGAGTTAGTTGGTACTATAGATGAAGAAAAACTAAAGGAAGTATCAGAATTTTTAGATATAAATTTACTTCCATTTTCAAAAAATGATAAAATTAGTGATAATGTAAGAAGACAATTAAAAAAACTTTAAAAAATAAATTAGTATGTTTAATTACATACTTTTTTTAATGATTTAATAATAAAAAACACAAATAATTAAAATAAATAACACAATTATTTCACATTTGAAAAATATACTTTTTATGTAAAGGAGAGAATTATGTATATATTTAAGAATGCATGGAAAAGTATTATAAGAAATAAAGGAAGGAACATATTAATTGCTATAATTATAATAGTAGTATCTACTTCTTGTGCTGTTAGTTTAGCTATATTAAAAAGTGCTAATAATATAGTAGATGCATATAATTCAAAGAATCCAATTGAAGCATCTATTTCTATGAATAGAGAAGTATTAATTACTAAATTAAGAGAAGATAATAAAACACAAGAAGAAATGATTAATTCATTTAATGATATTAAAGGAATTACTGAAGAAGAAATAATAAATTATGCTACTAGTGATTATATTAAAGATTACTATTATACTTATACTTTAGGAGTTGATGCTAAAGATTTAACGGAAGCAACTGATTCATTAGTTAAAGAAACAACAGAAGTAAAAACAGAAACTAGTACAAGTAGTTGGGGAAGTCCATTTAATGGTGGTAAGATGCCACCAAGAGGTGGAAATATGGGTGGTAGAACTACTAGTAAAAAAACAACAACCACTACAACTGAAAAAATATTTAATGAAAAAGCACAGAATGGAGCATTTACTTTAGTAGGATATAATTCATATGAAGATATGAAAGAATTTGTAAATGGTGAATATATTATTACAGAAGGTAATGTTAGTGAAGACTTTAATTCATCTTCTTGTGTTATATCAGAAGAATTATCTACTTTAAATAAATTAGAAGTAGGTGATAAAATTACTGTAATTGATACAAATAATACAAAAAAAACTTATGAACTTACAATAACAGGAATTTATAAAGAAAATACAGAATCATCAAATGATATGACTACAATGTTTTCTAATTCTGCTAATAACATAATAACAAATGTAAATTTTATTAAAAAAATGTTAGATAAAAATACAAATTTAACTGAAAATATAACACCAACTTTTATATTAAAAGATAAAGATGATATAGAAGAATTTTCAAAAGAAGTAGAATCTAAAGGCTTAAGTGAATACTATATGGTTACTAATAATATAGAAGAAATAGAAGCCGCTACAAAATCTATTAATAATGTAAAAACTTTTGCAACTACATTTTTAATAATTACACTTTTAATAGGTGGAATAGTTCTTATGGTTATAAATATGATTAACATAAGAGAGAGAAAATATGAAATAGGTGTACTTAGAACTATTGGTATGAAAAAATCAAAATTATCACTTCAATTTGTATTTGAGTTATTAATAGTTTGTATAGTAGGTTTATCACTAGGAGCAGTTATTGGATCACTTACAAGTGTTAAAGTTGCTAATAAATTATTAGAAAGTGAAATAAAAAATACTAGTGAAGAATACAATAATATTTCTAAAAACTTTGGTATTGAAAATAAAGAACCAGATGAAAATAAAGAAGAACCAGAAGTAGAAAAAGTTAATAGATATAATTTTGGTGTTGCTAATATTAATGAAGTTAATAGTATAGAAGCTGTAGTAGATATTAAAGTATTATTAGAGTTACTAGGAATAGGAGTATTTTTAACACTTATAAGTTCACTTGTTAGTATGATTTCTATATCAAGATTTTCACCATTAACAATATTAAAGGAGAGAAGTTAATGAAAAAAGATAAAAAAGAAGTAAAAGAAAATAAAATAAAAAGAAAAATAAAACTAAAGAAATAAAACAAGAAGAAAAATCAAAATATATCTTAGAAATGAAAGATGTAAGTTATAGATATAGTGATGCTAAAAAAGATGAATATGTATTAAAAAATATAAATTATGGATTTAATCTTGGTAAATTATATGCTATTAAAGGTAAAAGTGGAAGTGGTAAAACTACATTATTATCATTAATTAGTGGACTTGAAAAGAAATATGAAGGAACTATATTATATAATTCAAAAAATTTAAAAAAGATGAATTTAGATACTTATAGAAATACTGATATTGGAATAGTATTTCAAAGTTATAATTTATTACCACACTTAAATGCTTTAGAAAATATTGTATTATCAATGGATATTAGTAAAGTAAAAGTTAAAAATAAAAAAGAAAAAGCTATTGAGCTTATGAAAAGTGTAGGTTTAAGTGAAAATTTAGCTAAAAGAAGAGTATTAAAATTAAGTGGTGGTGAACAACAAAGAGTTGCAATAGCAAGAAGTCTTTCATATAATCCTAAAATAATTCTAGCAGATGAACCAACAGGTAATTTAGATAAAGAAACTGAAGATGAAATATTAGATATATTTGCTCGTCTTGCTCATGAAGAAAATAAATGTGTAATAATAGTTACACACTCAGCAAATGTATGTAATAGAGTTGACGAAATTTATGAATTAAAAAAAGAAAAATAGACATAAAAAAACCCAAGTAATTGGGTTATTTTTATATATGGCGGAGTGGGAGGGATTTGAACCCTCGCACCAGTTTCCCGATCTACACCCTTAGCAGGGGCGCCTCTTCAACCACTTGAGTACCACTCCAGAGTCACAAATAAATAATACATTAAATTTTAGAATAAGTCAAGAAAAACACTTGTATAATTTGCAATTTTTTGTTATTATTAATTTATAAATGATACAAGGAGATAATAACATGGATAAAGAAGCAATGTTTGAAACAACTGCTATTATAGATATTGATGAAGAAATAAAAAAAGAAGAAGAAATTTTAAATACAATAAAAATGGAACCAATTTTAGAAAAAACTGAAATTGTAGAAGAAGAAACAGTAGAAATTAAGAAAAGAAAAATTAGAATTACAGATTTATTTTTAATAGCATTAATATTTATACTTAGCATAGTATTTATCTTAGTAGTAATTAAAGTTAAATAAGCAAGACATAAAATTGTCTTGTTTTAATTAGTAAATTCATATATAATATTTATGTTTTAAAAGAGGTGTATTTATGAGTAATAAAGATTTAGCAGATTTAATATTTCCAAATATTACAAAAACAGTAGAAGATTATGAAAAAATGTATCCTAGTAGAAATGGACAAGTTGTAACAAGAATTGCTCCTAGTCCAACAGGATATATGCATATTGGTGGTATATATCAAGCAATAATTGATAATTTAATTGCTAAAAGTAATAAAGGTGTATTTATATTAAGAATAGAAGATACTGATCAAAAAAGAGAAGTAAAAGAAGCTGTTGATTTAATAAAAGAAGCACTTTATAGATATGATTTAATACCAGATGAATATGAATTAGATGGAGAAACTGTAGGTAATTATGGACCATATGTACAAAGTGAAAGAAAAGAAATATATCATGCATTTATAAAACATTTAATTGAAATAGGAAGAGCATATCCATGTTTCTGTAAAAAAGATGCATTAGATGAATTAAGAGTGATGCAAGAACATAAAAAACTAAGAACAGGTTATTATGGTAAATATGCTAAATGTAGAAATTTAACAGTAGATGAGATGATTCAAAAAATTAAATCTGGTGAAGAATATGTAATTAGATTTAAATCAATGGGTGATTTTGAACATAAATTTAAATTTCATGATGAAGTAAAAGGAGATTTAGAATTATCACAAAATGATGAAGACTTTGTTATTATGAAAAGTGATAATTTACTTCCAACATATCACTTTGCACATTTAGTAGATGATCACTTAATGCGTACAACTCATGTTATAAGAGGAGAAGAATGGTTAAGTAGTGTACCTAAACATGTAGAATTATTTGAAACATTTAATTTTGAACTTCCAAAATATATTCATACTCCACTTATTATTAAAAAAGAAGGAAATAGTATTAGAAAAATAAGTAAAAGAAAAGATCCAGAAGCAACAATGAGTTATTATAGTGAAAATGGATATCCAAAAGAAGCTGTAATCGAATCACTAATGACAATTATTAATTCTAATTATGAAGAATGGCATACTCAAAATCCAGATAAATCTTATTTAGAATTTAATTATGATCCTAGTAAAATGTCATCTAGTGGTGCTTTATATGATTTAGAAAAATTAAATAGTTTATCAAAAGATATTATTTCTAAAAAGAAAGCAATTGATGTTTGTAATGAATCATATGAATGGGCTAAAAAATATAGTAGTTCATTAAAAGAAATGATTGAACAAGATAAAGAATATTATACAAATATACTAAATATAGAAAGAGAACAAGAAAAGCCAAGAAAAGATATAGTAAATTATAGTATGATAGAAAACTTAATTTGGTATATGTATGATGATAAATTTAATTCTAGAGATAAAGAATATGAATGGAAAAATATAACAGATAAAGATGAAATTAAATTAATATTAGATACTTATTTTGATAAATATTATGATATTAATGATGATAAAGATACATGGTTTAATAAAGTAAAATTAATGTGTGATGAACTTGGGTATGCATCAAATATAAAAGATTATAAAAAAGAACCAGAAAAATATAAAGGTAATGTAGCTGATGTAAGTACAGTTATAAGAGTTAGTATAACTACTAAATCTAATACACCAGACTTATATGAAATAATGAAATTACTAGGAGTATCTAGAATAAAGGATAGAATAAGTAAAATAAAATAAAAAGGGATTATTATGAAAAAAGATAAACTAAAATATTTAAGTTATATATTAATTTTAATATTATTAGTATCAGAGCTTACTATCTTAAAAGCAGATTCTGGATTAGATGCTGAATATAATGATAAAACATTTATGCCATTTATATTTCTAATAGATACGAATAATACTTTTTTAAATGTAATAGTAAATACAATACCAATTTTACTTTTAGCTATGGCAATAAGAAGTGCTTTAAACTATAGAGTAAATAAAAAAGTTTATGATATATTTGTTTTTGTATTCTATTTTGCAATGTTATCAAAAAATTATTATGATAATTTAGTATTTACTCCTGAATTAATATTAAAATCAAAATACTTTTATTTAGATATAGTAATAGAAATAATATTTATAATAGAATATTATTTATTAATAAAAGTTTTACGTAAATATAATATTATTAATGATGATTATAAAGCTAAAAAATTATCAAATAGAGAAATACATAAACTTTTAGGAAATGATTTTAATATAAAAGAATTCTATAATACTGTATTTAATATTTATAAAAAAATACAAATAGCTTGGATGAATAATAAAATAGATGATGTAAGAGAATATTTAAGTGAAAGTATTTATGAAAATTACAAATCATTATTAGAAGAATTAAATGAGAATAATGAACAAAATATAATGGAAAGTATTAACTTTGTAAAAGCTGGAATTACAAATATTTCTTTATTAGATGAATGTGAATATATATCAGTAATGTTAAATGTTACTTGTATAGATTATATTATAAATACAAAAACTAATACTACTGTTAAAGGTAGTAGATATAAAAGAAGACGTTATATTTATGAATTAAGATTTGCAAGAACAAAAAATGATAATTATTCATATGATTATGTAATGATAGGTAAAGATATTAAATATCAAATATAAAGTGATGAAGTAAAGTAAAAGTTGGAAAAAATAAGAGAAAAATACAAGTTATATAATTAAATTTGTATTTTTTTAATTT
>CANRCX010000036.1 GCA_947629235.1 uncultured Bacilli bacterium
CAATCATTATGCACAAGAATGCCACTTATACCAACATAATATGTATGATAGTCTTCTACTTCAAAGTTATATGTTGTTTCAGGTTCGTCAAGCAATTCTACTTCTTTATTTAGTAATGTTGACTTAACATTATTATATAACAATACTTCATCATTTTCAAGTAAATTATTAGCTTCTACCCATCCTAAATTATCCACATAAAATGGATGATTAGGTGTACATACTAATTCTTCTATTAATTCTGTTTCATTATTTTTGAATAATAAATGTATCCATTTATCTGTTGTTTTTCTAAATAGTTGTACTACTTTTTTAAATGTTTTATTTCCTGTTTCTTCATCATATGATAATACTTCATCTCCAACTTCAATATCTTCAATGTTTTTATTACCAAATTGTGTTAAAACAATAGTTCCAACAATGAAACAATTACCAGGTGATGTACATCTACTACTTGAGGCATTTACAATTGCACTTATAGCTTGAGATATACAAAACATTATTGCCCCACTAGTAAAACCATTTATAAAGCCATAAACAGCTCCCTCAACTAATCCTTCCATGAAACTATTACCATGAATAGCATTCATAATTCCCCCAATTAATCCACCAACAATGGCTCCACTTATGGCTGCTTTCATTCCTGCCATAAACATACCAATACCAAATGCGGATGTTGCTGGAATACATATTAAAACCACTGATACTATAAAGACAACCGTAAATGCTATCCACTGGACTGCTTTTTTCCAATTGAGATCCCACCACGATTTATCTTTTAACGGATCATATGTCGGGTCAGGATATAATTCATTATCTGTAAAGATAGTAGATGTATTTACTTCATATGTAATACTATTATTAAGTGTTATGGCATGTCTATCTAAACTATTGACTTCATTTGAAGAAATATTTTCAACATTATCAGCATTTAAATACTCCATTAAAATAGGTGAATAGAATCTACCATTTACAAAATATAATCCTGTTTCTAAATCAAGGTAATGTGATTTCCATCTAAATGGATTATTATGAAAAACAAATCTATCTCTTGCACCATTTGTTTCATCATTATCAATTGAAAGTTCTACTTCTTCTGAGTTTCCCCAAGCATCATAAATATATTCACCAATAACTTTTCCTCGATACATTAATTTACTAACATTGCCTAATGAGTCTTTCACAAAGTTGAAATTACGTCCATCATATCTTAATCCAGCTATTCCATCAGCATCATAAAAATATCTAATAGATTTATCTATAGTTTCATCTGAATAGCTCCAATCTTCTCCTAAGATTCTACTACCATCTAAATAATAATGAACATATTTTGTATTAGTTGGGGTTTCTATTATTTTTTTATATCGTACTCCTTGATAATTATAAAGGTATTGACATTTTTTAATAAAATTTGTGTTTAAATTATTTTCTTCATTTAATCCTATATAATATGATTCTAAATAATTTCTAGAATTATATTTAATAATACCTTGTGTATCTTTTATAATGTTACCATAATTATCATAATCAATTGAATAATCAGTGCCTAATAAAGAAATATTTGTTTTTCGTCCATTTTGATAATTAAATTTTTTATATGTATTTTTGTTTTTAATAACTTTATTAATATTACCAGATTTTTTATAATATTGATATTCAATATCAAGATTTGTTATATCATTATCTTTTCTTGTTTCTTTTATTAATTTATCAAAAGCATCATATGTATAATTATGAACTCTAGTTTCAAAATCAGTAGTATCGGTATATGCTTCTGTTGAGGGATTTACTATGAATCTTTTACCTGATAATTTCATTTCTGTTATATTATTTTTATTATCATATTTATTTTCAAAAGAAAATGATGCACTATCTTGGGAATTAAAATCTTGGGAATTAACGGTATATTTTATTTCTTTTATTGTTGTTTTAGATTTTTCATAAGTTATATTTTGTTCGAGATTTACATCATTATTAACATAAGGACCTGAATGTTCAATTTTTTCATTTGATTTTTTAGATAATCTACCTAATTTATCATATTTGTATTCAAAATTAAATTCTTTATAATTTTCTTCAAATTTGTCTGAATTTTCTCCTTTCATTTTCATATATTGTGTCCGTCTTATTCTTGGTGATGTAAATTTCGCAACTTCACCTTTATCATATTCAGAATCTTCTTTAATTACTCTAGACATAATATATTCATTTTCTAATTTAAAATAATATTCTGTATCGCCAACACCAATTTGTCTTACTTGATTTTCTTTTTCCCCACTATTATTATAAACTCTATATCCTGATGGACGATTATCATCATCATATATATAATTATAATTTACTTTTTCATATGGATCATTAATCTTTAAAACTTTCGCAACTGATTCACTTTCATTAATATTTTGATAAGTAAAATTAATTGTTGTACCTTCATCATTATTGTTTCCTTTATTAGTTTGAGAAATGATTTTTCCATATTTATCCATTTTAGTAATATTTTCATATGGAGTATAAACAACTTTATTATTAATAACTTGTTCATTGTTATATGTTTTATCTCTTAAAAGATCATATGAGCTTCCTTTTTCAATACTTTTTTCTAATATCAAACGACCATTTTCAAAATATTTAAGTGCATCACCAAAAGCATTATAAATAAAACCATAAGTTCTATTACTTAAATCACTAACACTTTTTACTCTACCATACTCATCGTAAACAATTGAATTTCGATATTCTTCTTCTCCATCTACTTTATTAATGTTGGATATTTGTGTTACTTTTTCGTCAAATGAGTCATATTCATAATCTATTTTAGAATTTCCATCAATTGTATATTGGGTAGTAAAGTTTGGTTCATTATAAGAAAACTCTTTTTTAACACCATTTTCTATACAACTAACAGGATTTTCTCTATATTTTTCATCAACATCATAATTATATTCTGTATTTAAATATTCTTTATTTACTTCATCATCATTATAAGTTGATATTAAAGTTATATTTCCATAACCATCATAACTATATTTTGTTACAATTGAATATTCATCTTTTTTAGCTTTTATGGTTCCATTAGCATATTTCCATTCATATGTTGTTGCCGACTTATTTTTATCTACTCTTTCTTTATCTTTATCCATTATTTGAATTGACACTTTTGTTTCATAATAATATTTATTTTCTAATTCTTTATGAAATCTATTTTGTGTTTCTGTGATGCTCCATTGTTTTTTTGCAATTCTATTTGATGAATATGTATAATAATTAGGAACACCATCATCATCTACTGTTAAAGTAATATTATTATTATCATCAAATATTTTTACATCACTAACAGATATAACTTTTGTACATCCACAACATACTAAATCAAAATCATTTTGTCCTTTTTGTTTTTTATAATATAAACTTTTATATGTTGCAAACAAATCACTATCTGTTAGAAAAAAGTCTGATGAAATTGGTTCACTATATTCTAATCCATTTTTTGTATAAACAACTCTTGTCATATCTTTTAATTCAATTGAATGATTCAAATCAAAAAATTTGGTCAATGTATTATTACCAATAGCAATTCTTAAATCAGATAAATAAAGAATTTGTGATGTTTGTAGTCCTGTAAAATCAATTTTAATTTCACTTATAGACTCCTGATTTTCACCTAAAAATACAGGAATAGTTACATATTGCCAAGAATTGCCTTTGACTTTATCAAGTGTTGTTTTACCATAAAGTGCTTGAATTTTTGATTTAGTTATATATACTTTTGCATAAGCATCATTAGTTATATCATTACTTGTTTTTAGCCAAAAGGAAATGACGAAATTTTCGGTATATTCATTTTTCTTTTTTTCACCATTATTATAATTTTCAAAAATATTTAAAAATGAAGATAAATTTTTAGTAATATATTGATGTGGAATAGTAAGTTGCGTAGCACTTTGTCCATTAATTTTATAAGATGATGAACCATTTTGAGATAATTGCCATCCACCAGTTTTAAATAATGTTTTAAGACTATTATCATTTTCACCTACTTCTAAAGTACTAGTTGTAAAACCATTAATATTAAAATAATAACGAGTTTTAATGTTTTTATCATTTATTACATCGGTATAATTTATGGAATAATTAAATGTTGTTTTGTTTTTAACATAATTATCAATCATTTCTAAGCGATAGTCTTTTGCTTTTTTACCAGAGCCAACTAGATAATAGCCTTCTCCTAAATAAGCATCATCACCTACAAATAATTCTGATGATACATCTTCAGTTATAATTTGCTTTTTCATAGCACCTTCTTTTATTTCTATTACCTTAGGTTCATATAATAAATCGTTTTTAAAGCATATTGCCCTTAAGCTTTCAGCATTTATCATGTAATTCAATATTTTATTTTCATCATAAGTAAAATACATCATATCTTTTTCCTTAGATGAAGCAACTTTTACAATTTTGTTTAATAAATTTGTACTATCATAATTATAATAAATACTAATATCATAATTATTTATGGACATTTGTTTTAAAGTTTTAGAATCATTATACCAGAAATTGATTTTTCTATTTGGTTTTCTTTGATCACAAATAGAGATTAAATTATCATTGTTATATTTAATTTCTTTTACTATATTTGAATTAATACTTGAAATTATATATGATATTCTTCCTTTTTCATCAAATTCAATAATACTATTGTTACCATCAAAAATTTGTGAATATCTATTTTTTCCAGTTACTAATCTTAAACCACTGCCTGATGCATCATAATATACATTTCTTAAATCACTATATACATTGCTATCTTTGTATTTCACAAATCTATGAATAGACCAACTTGCATCAATATAAACATAATCATCTTCATTAAAGCCATCAATATTATAAGTTGATAAATATGGGAATACATATTGTTCAATATTTAATTTCCATCCATTACCAAATCCTATTTTTCTATTTCCAAAATCAGTTTCTTTATAATGAGAATTATATATAAGTGATGTAGCAATTTTAAATGAATTTGCCCCTATAGTTAAACCAGGACATTCACAAAGAATTCTTCCAGTATATAAATTAAGTTTTGTTGTGCCAATTTCTAAGCTAAAGTCTAACTCGGTTTGATTAATTTTACTTTTATCCATTGCTTTACCATCCTAACAATTGAATTACATCTTTTACGACATCACTATCTTTTAATAATTTCATTGTATTAGAAGTATTGCATAAAACATTTTGATTTCCTCTTCCTGCTATTAAAATAACATCACCTAAATTTGACTTTTCTATTGCTTCTTTTATGGCTTCCTTTCTATTTGGAATAATAATAGATGAAATTGTTAGATAACTTTGCATTTCTTTACATATTTCATTTACATCTTCTTTCGCATTATCATTTTCTGTTAGATAAACATAATCTACATATTTATTTAATAATTCACATGCATATTTTCTAGCTTCTTTTCTTTTTTCTTGGTATGTTTCTTGATGATATTTTTTATCCCATCCAATAAAACCATATCCAGCTGAACCAACAACTACTTTAATTTTATTTAATAATCCTTTTATTTTAAAATTAGATAAGTTATCTAATACATTAGCAAACCATGGATCAATAATAATTGTTCTTCCATTTACTTTATATGTTTCTACTCTTCCTGGAATTTGTATATCTTTTAATAATTCTTGTAATTTAGTTACATTAAGTACTTCTAATGTATCTAATATTGATATTAAACATACTATATTTAAAGCATTATAATTCATTAATAAATTTGTTTTTAAATTTATTTCTTTTGTATCCTTTTTTGTAACAGTTAATGTTAATCCATCTAAATTACTTTCTAATTCTGTTAATAAAAAATCAAATTTATTTAATTCAATTTCATTACAATTTGCAATATGTTTACTACTAAATGTTACTTTTTCATTATCATTTAGTGTTAAAAATTCATTATATAATTTACCTACATTATCTTCTAAACCAAATATGCATTTTGTATTTTCATTGGCATTTTTAAAAAATGATTTCTTTATATTTACATATTCTTCTATACTATATTCTTCTTCATTATGTTTGGGATTAATATTAGTTAACACTTTAATATCAAAAGGAATGTCATTAAATATTCCTTTTTTTATCATACTTTCATTAACTTCTATTATTAAATAATCTGCTTTGTAACTTTCTACTTCTTCTATTACACTTAATAATTCATCTAAACTATATATTGATACTTCACATGATTCATTTGGATCAATTATACTTGTTGGTGAATCTATTTGAATACTTGAATAAAGTATTGATTTATATCCTAATGATTTTAAATATTGATGTAATAAATAAGATACTGTTGATTTTCCTTTACTTCCTGTGACACCAATTATTTTTAAATTATTAAAATTAGATTCTTGATTAATTGAAACTAATCTTATTCCTTGATCTTGATATTCTTTTTTTAATCTACTTATTCTTGATGAAGATTGTTTTAATTCTAATTGTTTTTTTAATTCATTTAATTTCATTGTTTTTAGTCCTTTCATTACTTATTAATCTGATACAACAACTTTTTGATATGTATAACTTACTTTTCCTTGGATTGTTCTTATTAAGCGATCATACCCTTGAGCAAAATAAACTTTTGCGATAAACGATAAAGAAATGGTTTTAGATGATTCATTTTTGGTTTGATTTAAATTATTACTTTCTCTAATAGTAAAACTTAAATCTAAAGATTCATTTCTATTTATTTTTACATCTAACAGATTATCTGCTTCAACTTCTAAATGTAAAGCAGGAATTTCTTTAAGACTAGAAATATAAAATGTTGCTGATTTTGGTGCGCCAATTTCTTGTGTCCAAGATACATCAAAGTTTGATGGTATAAGTTGTAATTCTATATCTTTGCCAGGAATTGTAATATAAAAATTCTTGGTCTTTGATGTTGTGCTATATGTTGCTGTTACTTGAAGAGTAACATTTTGATCAACATAATCTTTAACTACTGTTGCAATATTATCACTAATTGTAATTCCATTTCCTGATGTTACTTTCCATGAAAAGCTAGATCCATATGATCCACTCTGTGGCAAAGTAAAATCGCTAGACACATTTGTATTAATTGATAATTCATTTAAATCATTATCAACTCTATCACTTGCTGTTGGTTCTTTTTTAGGAATTTTTATATTAAATATTTTTGTTTTAGCTGTTGTGTTATATATTGCTGTTACTTGTAAAGTTACATTTTGATCATATAACTCTCTTGTAACAATTGCATTAGCTCCACTTATTGTAATTCCTGTTCCTGATGTTACTTTCCACAAAAAGCTAGATCCATATGAACCCCTTTGAGGTAAAGCAAAATTACAAGACACATTTGTACTAATTATTAAGCCATTTAAATCAAAATCGATTTTTTCACTTTCTGTTAATTCTTTTGTAATAACTGTTATACTAAATGTTTTTTCTTGGGAAATATTATTAAATGTAATGGTAGCTTTAATTGTTACAATTTGCTCATATAACTCTCTTGTAACAATTGCATTAGCTCCACTAATTGTAATTCCTGTTCCTGATACTACTTCCCATCTAATGTCAGATCCTTTTTCACCTTTGGTTTTTAAAGTAAAATTAGATGATGCCGTCTTATTTAATACAAGTGCATCTAAATCTTTATTCACTCTTTCATTATCTTGCATAATTGCATCTTGAAGAAGTGACTCTAAAACACTATTTAAACTATTAGCATTTAATGGTGTTCCAATTTTCGTTAATCCACTTGCATCATCTCTTATTTCTTTTACATTAAGTCTTACGATTTCTCCAGCTTCATCTCGTACGACTTGATTTACTTCTAATATTTTTTGATTTAATTGTGTTCCTTTTCGATCACTAAATTTAATCATTTATTTATTCTCCTTCTTTCTTAAATGTTTGTTTAATTATTTGGTTTGTTCCTGTACTACTTGCTCCACTAACAATACCTATACCTAATGCTGTCCAAATATTATTAGAATTAAATATCATTTCTTTATTTGTAAGATATATAATAATTCCTAATATTCCACCAATAATAGCTAAAAATATAGGTATATATTGATAAGCACTTTTTCTTTTTTTAAAAACTAATTTATATAGTTCTCCTAAAATATAACAACATAAAATAATAATTGGTACACTTGTAAATTGCATTTATTTCCTCCTTTTATATTATTTTTTTATTAACATATTATGGTGGAATAAAATATAATATTAATCTCTTCATTAATTCCATCTCCTTTCTTTTTTCCTTACTATAGTTAGGATTTATAAATCATCCATCCTTTTGGTAACATGAGCTATAGCTTCTTCTGCCTTAGCTAGTCTTATAGCAATATCTCTAAATCTTTCATCCACATTGTTTAGATTCTTCTCTACTCTATCGACACATGCTTTGATGTATCCAATATCAGAAAACATCACTCCTTCTGTTTTTCCTCCTGCTTTTTGTTCTATCCTTTCACTTCTTTTAAAAGCAAGATATGCGAAAAAGATACTTGATATCGTTCCTAATACTCCAATGATTGATACAATAATTGTTAGCTCGTCCATTTTCCTTTCACCTCCTTTTATTATATAAAAGACTTCTTATCGAAGATGTTTTTATGATATCATAACACCCGCACAGGACACAATATGACATAGCTGGTCATTATTGGTCAACTTTTTTTATTTTGGTATTTCAAGTAAACTCAATGCCTTTTCATGCCATCTTCTAATAGTTTTTTCACAACAAAACAATTTATCAGCAATTTTATTCCAAGTCATACCATCTAAGTAACGATAAATAATTAAAGATTGTAAATAATCATCTAAATTTTCAATAGCTTTCATTATTTCTTTTTTTATTTCTTTAGATTCTTCTACTAACTTCTTTAACTCTTTTTCTTCATTCATGATTTTTGAAGTTGATAAAGATAAGCACCTTAATGCTTCAATTAAGGATCTTTTCTTTTCCATTTTAACTTGAAGAGATTGGTATCTTAATAAGAATTCTTTTTTATCCATTCTTTTCCTCCTTTTATTAATAAAAAGTGATATATATACCCATAGATTATAAACTATTTGTTTTTTTACTTTGTACTCCAGTACAAGTAGTTTTCGACATAAAAAAAAGGCTTTACCCAAATTCTTGTAAGAAATTGGATAAAACCAAGTCTAAATAAGTCGAATTCATGTCGACAAGTTTGTATATCACTACAAACTTTTTTGATTATAATAAATGTTCTTCTCCTATATTTGATGCTTTAATATATTCATTCCATATGTCTAATCCTTCATGATATGCTTCATGTAGTAACTTATAATATAAATGATCTTGAATATTGGGAGATATTGATAAATCCACTCTAATAGTAGAGAGTAAATATTTTGATATTCTAGGGGGTAAACATAATCCTGCACATATAGCAAGTACTTTTTTATAATGTGGTTCTGATGATGTTCCATCATAATAACTGGCAATTGTTTTATGGTTTATTTTACATAATTTAGACATGTAATTTATAGATGGAATTTTATAATAATCATAAAGAACTTTAAATGCATGATGAAATGTACCATTCATCATTTTAATTAGTTTTGTTTCTTCATCATATTCTTCGATAAAACAGCTGAAATTGTTTATGTTGTAATTATTTTGTTTCTGCATTTCTTTCTCCTTAA
>CANRCX010000037.1 GCA_947629235.1 uncultured Bacilli bacterium
ATAATAACAAAAATAGACATTTATCATACCTTATAGGTAGGAGGTATATTATGGCTAAAAAAATAGTTCTTGATGCTGGACATGGAGGTATCGATTAAATCCAAAAATAGAAGAAATGACTATTTTGGTAAGTAAATACAAGAGTTTAAGGTACTTTGATAGGAAAGTATCTTTTTTGATGGTATAATATAAGAGGTGATTTTGATGACTAAAGTTAATAAAGTATCTGTAAAAAAGAATTTAAAAAATAATATAAATAGTACTATTAGCTATTATAAAAAGACAAAGAAAAAACAAAAAATTGATAAGTGCAATATATGTGGTCATATATTGCCATTAACCTGGGATCATGTACCACCAAAATTTTGTTTTAATGATATTTCGGTAAAATATAATTCCATGATGCAAATGCATAGTATAGATAGAAAAAGTTCAATTAGTCAAAATGGTATCAAGTTTAGAACAATATGTGATAATTGTAATAATAATCTCTTAGGTGCAGAATATGATAGAGAATATAAAAAGTTGGTAGATTGTTTATATAGTCTATATATAACGCCCGGAGAAATTGGACAATATGTCATTATTCAGGGTTTAAAGATAAATAGAATTGCCAGGGCAATAGTTGGACATATGCTAGCTTCTAGGGAGGATTATACATCTAATAAGTTTGAATCAGAATTGCGCAATTTCTTTTTAGATAAAAATGCTCTTCCACCAAAGAATATGAAACTTTTATATTATACTTATATATATAATACTATTATGATAATAAGAGATATAGTTCCTAATAAAATTGGAAATTTGGATTATGATGTTCCCGATTGTTTTATGAGTTGCCTAAATACTTTTCTGATGGCTTTTATTTTAGCAGACAAATGCGAAAATACATGTGGCTTATATGATATGTTTCAATTATGTACAAATGATATTGATGAAGAAATTGATTTTAAAGTAGATTTATTATCATATTTATATCCAAATCATAAGTGTGCAAGACATCCATACTGGCCATGTAATGTAAGTGATGAGGAGTCTGGTGTGAGCATGGTATTAGCAACAGAAGTTTCTCAATATAACTCTGTGATGACTGATGTTAGAAATTTAAAAAAGCACAGAGCAGATAAGAATGGTTAGGTAAAATATGCAAGCATTTATTAAATATACTATTGAAGGTATGTTGTATTATATTAACTTAATATTTGGATTATTAGATTTTAAGGATTTAGGATTTATGTGGATTATCATCATAGGAATAATAATTGCATTTTTTGTAAGTAAAGATGTGAGAAAAAATGTATTAGGTTTAGTTCGCTCATCTTTAAATGTGATAAAAACATTGCCGGGTTTTGTATTTTTAATTTTATTTTTAGGATATTATTTTTATGTAGCAATATTTTTCGAAGAAAAAATAACTTTTGTTGTACTAATATTATCAATATATTTATTTGTACAGGATTTTTTTAAAACGAATCTTAATTTATTATTGGAAAGTGAAAATAGTATTTTTGATTCTATTAAAGATATAAGTTTTCCTGTAATCTTATTATGTATTCAACAAGTGTCCATGATGTTTGAAAATAGCACTTTTAATAATTTAAACTATGTTCTTCTATCCTTACTTGTAATTCCAATATATTCTATTTTATTTTTTGTTATGAAACATTATTGCATATATACTGATTTTTATACAAGATATAAAAAATATATTGATATAGATGATTATTCATTTTTTAAAATATTTAATGATAGCTTAGTTAAATGTGGAACTTATAAAGAAAATGAGAGAGTGTTATCAAAATTTATTATGGATAATAGAAAAAAATCATATAAAGAAATGAAAATTAGATTAAATCAAGATATAAGAAAAATAATAAGTGATGAAACAAAGGATTATAAGAAAAAAAGAAAAAATATTAAATATAAACCAAGCAAATTATTTGTTATATTCAATTATATCTGGATTTTTAATATTGCAAATGTGTTAGTTAGTGTGTTTTTCAAGCGTTATTTAAACACTCCGTTTGACTTTTGGTATTACTTTAGTTATATGATTTTGTTAATATATTTTTGGTATGATCTTATGAAATTAAAAAAGATTGAAAATCAATATGACTTTATTATGTATATGTTTATATATATAATTCTTATAATTTTCTTGTTATTATATAATTATTCTTTAACAGCTTTTAGATTAACAGAGCTTGGATTTTTAATTCCTATTTTTATAGTAATAAGATTATGTACTTATTATAAAAAGTTCCCCAATTTATTAACATTACCATTTTTATCTAAAAATAATTTTTTTGGTCTTAATCCCGAAGATTATAAAAAGAAATAAATAATATATGAATTATGGGATATTTAGAAGCAAGCCGATAATGACTATCAATGATTTAGTGCAATCGAATCACATAATAAAAGATAAAAGAAATATTATCGATTTTATGATATAATTGTATATAGATAGCAAGGATGCAAGGAAGTGATATTGTGGGAAATGGAATGAATTTAGATGTTTTAGAAGCCATATTTGGCACAAGAATAATGGATACACAGTTTTTAAAACAAATAATTAGAAATAATTCTAGCTACTTATTATCAGAACTTGAATCTTATAGAATTTTTGATGAAGATGAAACTAAAATTATAGATGCTATTGAGAATATTTATAAAAAGCTTAGTAAGCTAATTATTAGTGGTTTATCTGAGATTCATTTTAAAATGCCAATTGAAATGGCAATAGCAACAAAAAAACAAGAAACGATAAAATCATTATTTTTAAAAGCAGCCGAAAGAATGGGATTTGATGGTGGACTTCAAGCACAGATTGATTCTGATTTAGATGAAATTGCAAATAAATTAAATAAAAGGTTTACATTTGATGAAGCTTCCTTAATACATCTAATTGAAGCATCAAAAGCATCAAATATTCAATTAGAAGAAGATTTCCAAAGAAAATCTTCAAAAAATAAAAGACAAATTTTAAGACAACGAGATGATGGAACATATTATTTATCAGAAGTTACTGATACAAAAGGAATTGATACTTACACAATTGGAAGAAGTATTCCAACAACAACAATTACTAGAGATGACGATAGAGTAATGACTAAAACAACTATTGATGATAGTAGTAATATTAATATTTCATCTTATCCTGGTGCAAAAGATTTAATTGGTACAACATCTACTGATGAAATTATGAAACAAGTAATGAAAAATTTATTTGATAATCTAGAACTATGCGTTGATACTTATAAATTTTTCTATACAAAAAATCCTAATAATTCACTAGGAAAAAGTGTTTCAGTTTTGAATACAGCTGTATTGGCAGATGATTCAGAATTTGATTTTTACTATAATATTAATAGATGGAATTTACCTCATTTATTAGGAATACAAAAAGGAGAGATACTATCTGAAACTACAAAAAGATACTTTGCAAAAGTAAGATCTGATGGATATATATATTATCCAATTGATGAAAATTCTTCATCATTTACAATATTAAAAGTATTATTAGAAAATAAAGATAGAATAATAGCTGATGGTGGTTTGATAGAAGATAATGGAAAAACATATCAATTATTTCCATGGGAAAAAATAATATTGAAAACAAGTTCATTTATGAGAGGAGATTTCTTTAAAACATGCTTTTGCTTAGTCGAGTTAGATCATGGATTAAATGCTCCAAATGAAAAATTCGCATCTATATCATCAACCAAATATAATGAAAATATGGTTGATAGTCGATTCGATGCGAAAAAGGTATTAAGAGATTTAATCAATACCGCAAAACAAAGAAAGGATTTTATATTTAGGACTTTTGTTGAAAATTATGATAGAGAAGGAAGATTTTTAGGTTATGTACCACAATCTATTGATACTGGGAAATCAGAGAGTATAGTTACTAGTAATGGAGAAAGAATAGAAACACTTAATAGATATAGAAATGCATTACAAGGTGATCCCGATAATGGAGGAATGGTAGTTCAAAGTATTGAAAATGAAAATATGGGTAAAAGAATTTTTTCTCCAATTGAACAAACATTAGCACATATAAATATTTCATCTGTTTTAAATGTTAATTTGCAAATATCGGAGCAAGCATATGCTTTTGAAGAAAGTTTAAAGCAAATGTTGGGAGAAGAATTAGATAAAGACTTGCAAGAAATACTTGCACCAAGTTCATCAAAAAAGAGATAACATTATTCGCTAATGTTATTTTTTATATACCTAATAAAATTTTTGGCTACAAGACTTTTATTATCTGTATTCCATACCATTCCTAAATATTTTTCTTTTAATGGTAATTCAAGATTTAGTTTAAAGAGTTCTCCACTTTTTAATTCTTTTTTTATATGCTCTTCTGTTAATAATCCAATCCCAAATCCCGCTTCAGTAAATTCCTTTATTAAAGTATTACTTCCAAATTCCATTTGTGGATTAATCTCAATATTATTTTCAATGCAAAAATCATCAAGTCTTATCCTTGTTGTTGCACCTTTTGTTAAAACTAAAAGTGGTAGTTTTTCTAAATCTTTTTTTCCTAATTTTTTATCTTTTAAATATTGATATGTATTGTTAGCAGCAAGACAATCGTGTAATGTCATCATTTTAGCTGAATCAAAATTACTTGGCAAATTGATTGGCATATTGGTAAATATGACATCTGTTATTCCCATTTTTGATTTAGTAATTAAATCAGATGTTTTATCAGTAAATATCCTAATATTAATTTTAGGATATTTTTTATGAAAATCTTTAATATATGGCATTAGAAACTCATGAAGTATTGTTTTACTAGCACCTATATTGATTATTCCTGATTCCATACTTGTTAAAACTTCTAAATCATTTTCAGCAGATGATATTAATTCCATAGCGTCTTTTATTTTTTTGTAAAATGCTTCTCCAACTTCAGTTAATTCCATACCATCTCTTTTTCTTATAAATAGCTTTGTGTTTAGTTGTTCTTCTAAAGTTTTAATTGCCTTACTTATCGCTGGCTGACTAATTAATAATTCGTTTGACGCTCTAGAAATATTTTCATTTTTAGCAACATAATAAAATGTTTTATATAATTCTAAATTAATATTCATAAAACCTCCTTATATAACTAATAGTTATATCTAATATAAAAAATTAGTAATTTAATTATATCACTTTTTAGGTTATAATACTAGTGCTTTCTGAAAAAAGCGAAATTTATTGGAGGGTTTTTATGTTTGAAAGGTATTTATTATGTTTATTTAAACAATATTGTGATGCTAGAGGACTAGACATAAACAATATGAATAATATGTATACAAACGAGTTTGTTGATTGGATTGTTCAAAATAAATCTCTACTAGGTAATTATACCGATTACTTGTATGCTTTAGGATTTGATTATCCAACTGATGATATTGTGGAGATAGGTAAAGGAGAATATGATTCAATTTCACAACATGGTATAAATCTAATATCAATATTTGCTGGAACATTAGGAAAAATTAATTCTAGATTATTTGTTGATAGAGGTATTCCTTTAATCATTAAACAAAATGGAATAGTAATTCCTAGAGAACACATTATATTAACTCATAATCCATATTTTGAAAGTGAAATACTTGGCTGGTATTCTATTCATAATTTTGGAGAAAAGAATATTAGTATTGGAATGTTTGGAAAATTGGATGATGAAAATATTTCAAGAAAAGTCAAATTACTAGAACAATTATCAAAACAAATGACAGATGATTATTCATTTGATTATGATACCAATGATGGTAACTACTTTTGCTCATTAAATAGCAAGAGGCACATTAAAAGAAGAACCTTAACTAAAACTAGATAAATTATTAAAAGGGGGAATTTGAAATGAAAGAAAATTTGTTAAGAGCTAAGAGATTATTAGAAAGAAAATGTTTTGCAAGTGATGATGGAAGTGAATATGAAGTAGAACCATATTTAGAAGTTGTAAAATCTATTGATAATGAAGGAGCATTTAATCATATTCAAGATTATATTAATGGTGCTAGAAAGTATTATACTAGAAATGAAATAGAATATGGTGAAATACAATTATATCCTAGATTTTCATTATATTTTGATTCTAGATATGCTGATAGATATCCATATATAATTGAGAACAAAGTAAAACCAATTCAAGATATACTTCGTGTTTATGTAAATGCTGTAGGTTATGAAAATAATGGAGCAAGGTCAACAATTGATTCAGATGACATAAGTACATATCAAAAATTTGTTATTACGTTTGATGAGTTTAAAGCTATGTTAGAAGCAAGTGAATTAACAATGGGATATTCAACATTTGAGAATATTTTAGAAGATTATAGAAATTACAAGCCAACAGTTTGTAAAATATCAAAAAGTAAAAACAAAATAAAAACACTAACTAAGGAATAGTATGGAAGAATTGATGCAATGGCATAATCAGATATCTTCTTTACCAAAATTAAAGATTACCGTAGCACAGGAATTATACAGAAAAGCAATTAATACTGAAGATGAATTCTTAAAGAAAACATATATGGATGAACTAATTTTAGGAACTTTATATGTAGTTTATGAATACGTAAAAAGAAATGGATTAGAATTATTTGTTTCGTCATCTTATGATATGAATGATATAATTAGTTCTTTCAATGAAGTATGGATTAGAAAACTTTATAATGGAGAGCTCTTAAATGTTGATCGATACTCATTATTATTCACATCTCCTTATTATAATGAAGTTTATAATAATTTATATGGTGATGAAATAGTAGTAAATGAGCAATTTAAAGTTTCAATTGATTGTTTTGTTGAATTGCTAGCTACATATGTAATATATAAAAATAGAGGATTGGAAAAACCGTTTAATGAAGTAATTGAAGAACTTTATTTTGAGAATAGAAGGAACAGATGTTGTTACTATATTCATGATGATGTAATGAAAATTATTCCATTACTCGAAAAAATATATAGTAACTTAAACTTTGATAAACTAGAAGATCTAAATTTAGGAAAAACAAAGATAGCTGATTATTTAAGATTAATAATTAATATTGGATTAATTGAACCAATATCAAATGAATTTCCAGACAAAAATGATATGGAAAATTCTATTACAACAAATATTGTTATGGAAAACTTTATAAATGATGTCGATAAAGTACTTGCAAATGAAAGAGAAAGACAAATAATTCATGAGAGATTTGGATTAGATAATGGAATACCACTAGTTTTAAGTGATATTGGAAAAATACATGGCTTATCAAAAGATAGGGTAAGACAAATAGAGGTTAAAGCATTAAGAAAGTTAAGATGCAGAAGAGATTTTACTAATAAATATAAGGGGGAAATTATATGAAAAAGATAGATATTTCTTTAGTAAAAAAATATGTTAATGGAGAAGATTTAGGAGAGTTCACATCTGAACAATTAGAAAATGACAAAGATTTTATGATGGGAGTAATTAGTTATACTAATGATATTAAAATGTACTCTTTTTGTTCTGAATCAGTAAAACAAAATTATGAATTTATAAAATACTTAGTGTTAAAATTTAAAGATAATTCAGAATTTATTACAACAGTAGCTGATAATTACTTAAATAATACAAATACTGATTGGGAAAGTAAAGAATTAAGTATTATTATGGAAAATGTTCTTCCAAGAGAAGTAGCAGAAAAGTATCAAGTATTAAATGAAACGTCATATTATACAAAAAGAGTTGAAATTGAAATTGCCAAAGCTAAAGATTCAAATTTAGAGTCAATGATAGGTGAAGGTTTTTTACTTATTTTTGATTCTTATAATTGTAGTGATATTATATTAAAATATTATGCAGAAAGTATGATTAATGAGATTATAAATGATAATAATATTAATTTTGAAACTATGCTTCATAATCAATTTAAAGTACCTAATAAAATAGATGAAGTTGGTGTAAATAATTATATAATTAATTTTATCGGTTATTATGATTCAATGCTTAGTTCATATATAAGTACTCATCTAGATTTAATTGATAATATCAGAAATAAAATCAAGAGTATTCAAATAAACTGGGATAAATATAATATGGTTGATGAAATAAAAAGATATAATAGTATGCTCGATATGGTTCATGATTATATGGGTATATCTGAAAGTAATATGTCTGAAACTGATATATTATATTATGTAGCGAAAGAACTAGGAATTAAAGATAAAGTTGAATATTATGATAATCCATATTCACTAGGAGATGAATTTAGCTTTGATTTTGATGAAGAAGTAATGGATGATATAGTTAAATTTGAATTAGAGAATAGTTTAAAAGAAAGATTAGTTTATTTAAATATAAGAAAAATAATGCTAAATCAATTGTTCTCTTCAAAATCAACAGATTTATATTCAATAATTGGTGTTGAAGAAAATAAAAAACATGATAATAGTTCAAAATGTAAAATAATAAAATTAAAACCTAAAGATAAAAAATAAAATTTGTAAATATTATTTTTATACTCTTATAATTAAAGAAATAGGAATTGCAAACTTTTGGGTTGCCATTTACTTTCCTATTTTTTTGTGCTAAAATGGTAATATAGGCAAAATAGAAATAAGTAGAGAAAGCTTAATTGTATTTCTCTTTTTTATTGCTTTAATTGTCTATATAATTTACTCAAAAAAGTAAAATTTTTGATTTTTTGAAAAATGACGAAAATCAACTTTTTTGAAATTTTTTTAAACCCTTATAAATAAAGGGCTAAAGACCACTTTTTGATTTAAGGATGGCCGTTGACTGTCCTCTTAAATCGTGGTA
>CANRCX010000038.1 GCA_947629235.1 uncultured Bacilli bacterium
TAGAAATAGAATGGAACATTGAATTTTAAGAAATAATGATATTTTTGGACTTTTCCTATTCCTGCACATGGTGGAGATGACCCAGGTGCATCAGGTAATGGAATAATAGAAAAAGATTTAACTTTAAAGATTACTAATTATATGTATGATAGACTTAAAGAATTAGGAGTACCTGTTTATGTTTCAAGAACAGAAGATATTACATTATCACCAAGTGATAGAATAAAAAAAATAAATAGTTTAATAACTCCAGGCAAAGATGTAATAGTAGTTTCTAATCACATAAACGCCGGTGGTGAGACTTAGCTCTTACAGCGATTAAATTTAAAAGGGTATTAAGATAAATGTATTTGAATAAAATAATTGATTAGTATAATTAATCAAAAATCATAATTTGACTACTAGAATAGCTTTAAAATTAGAGTTTAAATACAAATTATACAAATTACTTGTAAATATTAAAATAATGTCGAAAAATATGTTATAATTGATACATAAGATAGCAGTATTTAATCTTTTTAAGATGGATACTGCTTATTTTTTGAAGTAAAGGAAGTGTAGTAAAAATGGGGACATCTACAAGAAAAACATTACCCAGATCGAATAAAATTATTAATGAGACTATATCTAATGGTGGTTTATCATCATCAGGTGGAGGTAATGGCTTAGCAAATTTAATTCCAAAATTAATGTTTCCTGATAGAGGACAAAGTAAAATAAAAAAAGCATCTAATAGTGCTTTTATCTCTGAAACATATTATAGTTCTGTTAGAAAAATTGTTAAGACAATAAAAATAATAAATTCATCGGGTATATTAGGATTAGGAATATCAGGCTTTTCAAGTTATAACAGAGTTCAACAAGTTGAGTTATTATCAGAATATTTAGGCATAGAAAATGATGAAACATTAAAACAATCATTCAAAGACACTGTATTAGAAGTCAATATATTTGAAGAAAATATAAATCCTATAGATTTTGTTATAAAATATATTCAAAATATATTAAAGAATATAATTGAATCACTTACTTTTGAGGATGCATCACAAAATATAGATAATTTTAATGATAAAAAAACTGATATTGAATTTAGTGATTTTATTACTGCCAATACTGATAAAGTATTGCATTTACGTATTAATGATGAGTTTATTAATAACATTGATGATAATGATTTAACTATGAATAATTTAAACAATGCTTATTATGATGCTCTCCAATCATTGAAAGGATAATTAAATGAATAAATTTTTTGATAAATATAAAAAAAATCCACATGAATTACACTTTAGTGAAGAAAATATGTTAGAGATTGGCGTGTATAATAATACTCTTATTTTGGATTTATATGATATTTTTGTGTCCATTTGTTATCATGATTTTTTTACACCAAGAGATGAAAATGTTGATAATAGCAGTAAATTAAAGATTACTGTTCCAGTAAACAATTATAATATATTAAAAAAAGTAATTCCAAACATTTGTGAACTAGTTATGTATATGACAAATGGAGAAAAGTGGAATATATGTGTAGAAAAGGATTCTAATTTAAAAAAAATTGATACTGGTAGGTTGGAATTACAAACAGAAAAATACAATAGTGTATGCTTATTATCTGGTGGTTTAGATGCTTTTTCAGGAGCAATTAGTGAAAAAGATAATAATACACTTTTTGTAACAACTGAAACTAATCCCACCGAAGTAATAAATGCTAAATATATTTATGGTCAAGTATTAAAAGAAAAACAAAATAGGCATTTAATAGTAAGAAAGCTAGATTTAAACGAAAATAGTCACTATACTCAAAGAACAAGAACATTATTTTTTCTTGCAAATTCGCTTATATATGCTGATTATTTCAATATTAATAAAGTTAAGATGTATGAAAATGGAATTATGTCTTTAAATCCAAAATTTTATTTTAGAAGAATTGTCACAAAGACTACACATCCTAAGACAATTTATTTAATTAATAAGATTTTGAGTGAACTAAATATTAATATTAAAATTGTAAATCCTTATATGTACATGACAAAAACAGATGTTTTAAATAAAATACCAGAGAAGTATATAAATTACATAAAAAGTACCAAAACTTGCTCAAAAAATCATGGCATACAAGCTCTATCAAATAGAACAGAGGGAGAAACACATTGTGGATTATGTACAGCATGTATTTTAAGACAAATATCAATTTTAAATTTAAAGCTAACAGAAAAAGATTCACGATATATGTTACCAGCTAAAATGCGTGAAAAGAAAAATATACTAAGTTATGAAAGACAAATATCAAAGCCGAATAAAGCTCATTTAATTAGCAAATATGCAAATTATAAATATATAGAGAAAAAGTCTTTGTTGGAATATTATGAGCGATATTGTGAATTAGTTAGAAGCGGTGACATTTATAATTATTTAGATTTAAATCCTAAATATTTTGAAGAAAAAGACTATTTTGATAGAATAGAAAAAATGTTAAACAAATTTGAAAAGGAAATAAAAAATTATTTGGATAGTATGGAGAAGTAAATATATGAAAATAGACAGATGCAAATATTATAGTAATGATAAATATGGTAATATGCTTTTTAATATCTCAAGATGTTTTAACGATATGGCTATGGCAAAAAGACTAGTAAATTCAATAAATGAAAACGAATTTGATGATAATAGTATTAAGATATCATATACCTTATATATTTCTAAATTATATTTTGGTCACCTGAAAGAGGCACTAAAATTACTTGATATTATATATAACAATGATGATTATAAAAATTATTTTTGCACACAAAATATTTTAAAGTTCATGGATGAAATATCAAGTGAAATTAATTTTGAAGATGAAAGTCTAAATAAAAAATATCTTAATATAAGACATGATGCATTTCACTACAACATGGCAGATAATTCAGCTATAAAAACTTTTAAACAAGCAAATGAACAATTATATAATAATGGTTTTAAAGATGTTACTATAGAATTTAAAAGTAACATATATCAATATGAATTGGCATGTGATGTGTTGACTTTAACAAAGTATTTTAATTGTGACACAATACCAAAAGAAATAACAACACTATATGATAAAGTTATTAAAATTATTAATTTAATTTTAAGCGAAATATGTATTAAAAAACAGGATAAAAACGAATAATATGATATAATTATAAATAGTTAGGAGGCCTAAATTATGAGCGAAAAAGAATTAGATTCTGGTGTTAATGAATATGAAGAAAAATATAAATCTAGTAACTATGTAAAACAATTACAATGGGATATGGCTATTGGGCTTCAAGAAGTAGATAATTTAAAACCCTCTAAATATTTAGAAAAACTATTAGAAGAAAATGTTGAAGGTAATTTAACTATAGAAGAAGTGGAAAAAGAATTAAGAGAATATTATATAGAAAAAGAAAATAAAAGTGAAATAAATCATAATGAATTGGAATGTGATTTCGTATCTACTAGAATTGTTGAATTATTAAATGAAGATAAATTTGAATTATCAGTTGATTATTTAAAATATGTTCATAAATTTTTATTTCAAGATGTTTATGAGTTTGCTGGAGAATTTAGAAAAATAGATTTTTCTAAACATGAGAAAATATTAAATAATGATTCAGTTGCATATGGAGATTGTAATACTTTAATAGAATCATTAGAATATGATATTTCTTTGGAAAAAGAAAAGAACTATAAAGAAATGAATATAGTTGAAGTTATCAACAATATAACTAAATTTTCATCTAATATTTGGCAAGTACATCCATTTAGAGAAGGTAATACTAGAACAACAGCATTATTTATCGAAAAATATTTAATTAGTTTGGGATATAATGTTGATAATAGTTTATTTAAGGATAAATCAGTATATTTTAGAAATGCATTAGTAAGAAGTAATTATTTTAATAACTATTTAAATATAAAAGAAGATAGTACTTATCTAGTTAAGTTTTATGAAAATTTATTATTAGGTAAAAATAATAATTTACACTCAAAAGATTTAATTGTACATGAATTATTTGATGAGAAAAATTAATTTAAAGTTTATGGATGTTATTTTTTATAGTATCCAATTTTTTATTTTTTGTAATATTACACTATCAAACTTTAAAAATCGACAAATTATGTGATATAATTTTAAGTAAGGGAGTGATATTATGGCTAATAAAAAATTACATAAAGCAAAAACTGGGAAGAATGATGAATTTTATACTCAATTTAGTGATATTCAAAATGAAGTGAATGCATATATTGAATATAATCCAGATGTTTTCAAAGATAAGGTGATTTTATTACCATGTGATGATCCGGAATGGAGTAATTTCACGAAATTTTTTGCACAAAATTTTGAAAAGTTTAAACTCAAGAAATTAATTAGTACTAGTTATGCATATGATAGTAAGCATGTAGCAGAGCCATATCAACTATCATTATTCGAGTCTGAATCTCCTCAATTTGATAAGAAGAAAACAAAATCAAATGGTAAAATATTCACTTTAGATAGAGATTTAAATAAATCTGGAAAAATAGATATAAATGATTTAGAATGGAAGTATTTAGAAGGTGATGGAGATTTTAATTCAAAAGAAGTAATAAAACTTCGAGATGAAAGTGACATTATAATCACTAATCCACCATTCAGTTTGTTTAAAGATTTTATGAAATGGTTAAATGATTCTGGTAAGAAATTTTTAATTATTGGGCATCAAAACGCAATTACTTATAAAGAAGTTTTTCCATATATAAAGAATAATAAGATGTGGTTAGGTAAAGGCTTTAAAGGAGGAGCAACACACTTTATAAATAAATATTACACAGATTATGCAACTGCTGGCGATCATCAAAAAGGTATGATTAGAGTTTCTGGTGTAGTATGGTTTACAAATATAGAACATGGTAGAAGGCATCAACCTTTGCAACTAATGACAATGGAAGATAATATAAAGTATAGTAAACATAAAGAAATTAGAGGACATGAATATGTTAAATATGAAACATTTGATGCCATAGATGTTCCAAATACGGATGCAATCCCAAAAAATTATAAAGGAATTATGGGTGTACCTAAATCATTTTTAGACTCATATAATCCTGATCAATTTGAAATTTTGGGATATGAAAGAGAAGATGACATAATACAGGTTGGTATAAAAAATTTACCAGAGGAATTTTTAAAAAAATACAGAGATAATGGTGGAACGGGTCATATAACTAAAGGAATGAAATTATTGTGTTTTTATACTTATGATGGTATTCCAAAAGTTCCATTTTCAAGAATTTTAATTAAATATACACAAGATTGGATTGTTAATCATCCAGATGATTTTAATAGGAGGTAAAGAATGAAAACAGTATTGAAAACTGATTTAACTGTTAGAGATATAAATAATGGTTTTATTTATAATGAATATGAAGGAAAAGGTCTATTTGGATGGGGTGGAAAACTAACGATTCAACCTGAATATCAAAGAAATTATATTTATGCAGATGGAAAAAGAGATGTTGCTGTAATTGATTCATTATTAAAAGGATATCCGTTAGGATTATTATATTTTGTTAAAGTTGGTAATGATAAGTATGAGATACTAGATGGACAGCAAAGAGTTACTAGTTTTGGAAGATTTATTACAAATAAATTTGCTATAAAAGATGAGCATGGAATGGAACAATATTTTGATGGATTAGCTAAAAATCTTCAAGATAAAATTCTTGATTCACAATTAACAATTTATATTTGTGAAGGTGAAGAATCAGAAATTAAAGAATGGTTTAAAACAATTAATATCGTAGGAGTTCCACTTAACACTCAAGAATTATTAAATGCTATTTATTCTGGACCATTTGTAACTATAGCTCGTGAAGAGTTTTCTAATTCTCAGAATGCAAATATTCAAAAATGGAGTGCATACATAAAAGGCGATGTAAATAGACAAGAGTATCTTTCAGCAGCATTAAATTGGGTAAGTAAAGGAAATATTGATAATTATATGAGTAAACATAGGTTTGATACTAATATTACAGAGTTAAAAAGTTATTTTAATAGTGTAATCGATTGGACATCTTCAGTATTTAAAGATGTTAAATCAGATATGAGAGGTCTTGAGTGGGGAAGATTATATGAAACTTATCACATTAATTCTTATGATCCAAATCAAGTATCAGAAACCTTGTGTAAATTATATGCTGATTCGCAAATACAAGATACTAAAGGTATATGTGAGTATATTTTAGGTGGTTGTAAAGATACTAGATTATTAAATATCAGAGTTTTTGATGATAATACAAAAAGAGTTGTATATGAAAAACAAACTAATGAAGCAAAGAATAAAGGAATATCTAATTGTCCATTATGTGCTATTGGAAACGATAACAATAAAAATAAAATTTGGGATTATAAAGATATGGATGCTGATCATGTTACTGCTTGGAGTAAAGGAGGATTGACTGATATAGATAATTGTCAAATGCTTTGTAGGACACATAATCATATAAAAGGTAATAGATAATATATGGATGACAATATTAGAAAATATAATAATATGTTAATACAAACAGATTTAAATTCACTAATGAGTTTAAATAGATATTTAAACTCATTTTCTATGTTTGATAAATCTATATTATATTTAAATTTTATGAGATACAATAATTTTATCGTTTTAGAAATATTAGATTATTTAAAGAAGATTTATAATATAGATTTAATTGAAAATCTCAAATATAAAAAAGTAATAAAGAAAATAAGAGCTAAATTAAAGTGTAACCTATCAGTTTTGTCAACATCAAGTGAAATCAATGAAAAAATGTATAAAATGTTTAAAAAGCTAAACAATCCAATTATAGTTAAATTATTTCCAAATATGTGTGATAATTATGGAATATATATTTATAAAAATGATGTAATTGCAAATACTTTTGAAGCATATATAATGATGGGGAAGATATTTTATAAAAATAACAAACCTAATAAAAATAAAATTATTTCGTATTCTGAAGAAATAGGAAAATTAATAGGAGTCTTATGTGATACTTTTAAAGTTAATAAAAAAATAAAATGTGGTAATGTTAGAAAAAATAAAAATATAAGATCAAAGGATTATAATTTATATAAATTTACTAATGATGATACTATAAATGTTGTAATTTTCTTACTAAATAAATTGGTATCCTTAAATTTTTATAAATTAATAATTTCTACTCAATTTAATAATAAAATAAATTCTTTAAATATAAAATTCAAATATATATTATGTAGAAATACAATAGAAGAGTTAAAAGAAATAAATTTGGATTATAATTTATATACAATAATTTTTGAAAATATTGAATTTAGAAATTTTATGTATCATTATGCTTTTCCAATAAATTTTACGAATATTAATAATTGCAAATTATTATTTGGAATACCAGAATCATTATTAAATATATCTGAAAGAGAATTAAATAGTATATTAGATAAATGTATTAGCAAATTAATTTTGAATATAAAAAATGAGATAAACAGCACAAAATACGCTTATATTATTAAGCAATAATTTTATATATAGTAAATAGTTTTGGTGCAATTTTGCAAAAAAAAGCAAAATTTAGTCATTGACTATGTTAAGTGATAAAATATAGTAAAATTTATGAGGAGGTAATGCCTTCTCTTCTTTTTTTTGTTATTTAAATGGGGTAAACTAAGTTTATAAGAAAAATATTTATTAATGATATAAGTACATTCATAAGTTATATTATAAATTAACTATTTAAATAACTAAAAAGGAATTTGATATTTTATGAAAAAATATCAATAATAAAAATTATAAACATAAATTTAAATAGGTGGTTTAATTATGGAAGAAACCTATTTTAATAAAATTTCATTTAAAGATCTTATTTTAAAATATTTAATCGAAGAGATAATAAAAGAAGAAAAAGGAAAAAGCAACAACTGATTTACATGCGCAATAAAATGGTATTATCACAAATAATGATTAATACCTTATTAAAAGAAGTTAAAAGTGAATAATAAATCAGGAATAGATTTCAATACTGGAATCTATATAAGATTATCTCAAGAAGATAAAGATAAAAAATATGAATCTGATAGTGAAAGTGTTATTAATCAAAGAGAATTATTAACAAATTATGTTGAAAATAATAATTTTAACTTAGTGGGAGAATATGTTGATGATGGATATTCTGGAACAGATTTTGAAAGACCAGGATTTAAGAAATTAATCGAAGATATTAAAAATGGAAAAATAAATTGTGTAATAGTAAAAGATTTATCAAGACTAGGTAGAGATCATATTATGACAGGATATTATATTGAAACATTTTTTCCAGAAAATAATATAAGATTTATTTCTATACTTGAATCATATGATAGTTTTAAAAATCAAGCTAGTAATGATTCTTCAACTTTTATAATTGCTTGTAATGATTACTATAGTAAACAAAATTCTATAAAAATTCGAAATGTATTAAACGAAAAAAGAAAAAATGGTAAATTTGTAGGTAGTTTACCAAGCTTTGGGTATATGAGAGATCCTGAAGATAAAGGCCATTTAGTTCCTAATCCCGAAACAGCTCCAATCGTTAAACAAATATTTGAATGGAGAAAAAATGGAATAGGTCCATCTAGAATAGCAACTATGTTAAATGACAAAGGTTATCCTACTCCAAGTGGATATAAAGGTACTAATTATTCATCAAGACTTATCAACAGAGATAAATGGAATATTTCTTCTATAAAGAAAATTTTATCTAACAGAATTTATACTGGAGATATGATTCAACA
>CANRCX010000039.1 GCA_947629235.1 uncultured Bacilli bacterium
TTTTATAAATTATTTTACATGTAAAGAAAATTTATATAAATTTTAATTAAAAAAATACAAAATACGGAAACTTAAATACTATTTTTTATTGCTTTTAAATTATAATTATTGTAAAATTATATTTAGAAAGTAGGTAAGTTATGGAAGATTATTTAGATAAAGCATACAATAAATTTAAAAGTGCTGATAGTAAATATAATAATGATGCATACAATTATGTAAAAAAGATAGTTTCATCTACTTCAATGGTATTTGATAGTAGTGTTTCTATAGATACTATATCAACTGCTATATATGAAACATTATTATATGAAAAATATACAGATTATGATATTCTTAAAAATAAATGCAATGAAAAGATTTTACAATATATAACAAATAAAGAATTTAATATTAAATTTAATAATGAATTTAATGAAATATATGATTATACTCGTAATACTACTAATGTAAAATTCAATCAAAGAAAGCAAAGAATTAGAAATGATGGAAAAAATCCATCAGTATATTATGATAGTAGAGTAGAAAAGAATAAAGTAGCTTTTTCAGTTGCATTTAATATTTATGCTAAAAATTTAGATGTAGAAGAATTATATAAATCCGGTGAACTTAATAGTATGATAGAAAATAGAATTAATGTAGATATATTTAAGAAAGACTCTATATCAAAGAAAGCAAATAATAAAGCTTTATATGAAAATAGAATATATCATACAGTAGATTCTGATACAGTTAAAAAATTTGTAATTGGAATGTTAATATTATTTGGTATTGCTGGAATATCATATAAAAAGAACGATACTAATTCTAATAAAAATACTTATGTACCACCTAAAAATCAATATGTTGAACAAAAAACTCCTGATGAAAATGATGATATAATAAGAGCAATAGATAAAGATAAAATAGATATACGTATTATTGAAAAAATAATAGCTAATAATGAAAAAGGACAAACAAGGGGTGACAATTAATATGATAGATTTAAAAGTACATACTCTTGAAGATAATAAAGAATACTGTGAATTATATAATTTAGAATATAATGATAATAATTATTTATTATTAATTGATGAAACAGATCCATCAAATATATGTTTTAGAAAAATAGTTGTAGAAAACAATACTGAATATTTAGAACCATTATTAGATGATGAATTTGATGTTGTATATAATAAATTAAAAGAAGAATTTAAGGAGATACTTAATTAGTGCCAAAAGAATTAAAAAATACTATATTAACTATAATAGTAAATTTTATATATTCGGTTATATTTATAGTATTTCTTTTTTATGTATCATCTCAATTTGGTTTTATTGAATGGTTAGAATATGATTCTTTTAATTTTTTAAAGCACTTAATAATATTTTTAACATTATTTTTATTATTTCATTATATAGTTAATTTAATATCAATTATTTTGCATGAAATAGGACATCTTATATTTGGACTTAATGCAAAATTAAAATTTAATTCATTAAGTATATTAAATATGTATATTTATAAAGAAGATAAATTAAAAATAAAATTTGATAATAAATTAACTTTTAGTGGTATTAAAGGATACTGTGATTTAAGTTTTGATGATAATATTAAATATAATAATAATAAAATTATTTTATATTACTTAGGTGGAATTATTATTAATTTTATATTAGTAGTTTTATTTTTATTAATTTTTGTTTTATCTTTAAATAAATATATTCGTATAATTTCTTTATTGTTTATAGTAGATAATTCTTATTTAATACTATATAATTTGATTCCATTTAATAAAAGTGGATTTAATACAGATGGTATGCAAATAAAATTATATTTAGAAAATCCAGATGTTATTAAAACATATTCAAAATTATGTAAAATACAATTATTATTCTCAAAAGGTTATACAATTAAAGAAATGGATAAAAATTTATTTTGTAAACCTAAAAAATATGATAATTATTCTGATTTATTATTATCTTTATTTTATATAGATTATTTAACTGAATATGAAAAATATGATGAAGTAATTAAATATATAGATTTAATTCAAGATTCAGTTAAAAATATTTTAGGAAACGATTTTTATTTACTTTTAAAATCACAAAAAATTTTATCATTAGTATTAAAAAATAATGATTTAGAAGAAGTAACTAAAATATATGATAAAGAAGTATTTTCATATTTAAAATCTATTGAAAAACAAGATGTAAATATTTTACCTTTAATATATTTATATTATAAATTATCAAAAGATGATAAAAATTCTAATGAATATAAAGAAAAATTTAATAAATGGAAATTACATAATTCTAAAAATCCAAATTTAAATGATTTAAATAATCTTTTTGAAAAAATAGATAAATTAGTTAAAAATTAATAATTTATTTAAGAACTTATTAAATTAAGTTCTTTTATATTAATAAAATTTATTATATAATTATATTGGTGAGAGACATGAAAAATGTAGCATTATATCCTGCTGATATATATCAAGTTATTGATAAAAGTTTACTTGAAGAAAGAGATAAACTTATATTAAATATGCTTTACATGCCAATAATTGGTGCTACTGCAATATCATTGTACTTAAAATTACAAAGTGAAACTAATAATTCGTATATATCTGTTGAACTTACACATCATCACTTAATGACTAGTATGTCAATTTCACTAGATAATTTAAAAGAAGCAAGATTAAAATTAGAAGGAATTGGACTTTTAAAAACATATTATCATAAAGGAGATATTAATTCTTATGTTTATGAATTATATAGTCCAGTTTCAGCAAGTGAATTCTTTTCTCATCCAATATTTAATATGGTTTTATATAATAATGTAGGTAAAAATGAATATAATAGATTAATTGAATATTTTAAATTACCACATATTTCATTAAAAGATTATGAAGAAATAACAGCTAGTTTTGATAATGTATTTAAAAGTAGAAATTATACTACATTTGAACTTGGTGATGAAGAAATAATATCTAAAAATAAATTATTATTAAAATATGAATTAGATTATGATTTTGATATTATATTATCATCATTACCAAAAGAGATGTTTAATCCAAAATGCTTAAATAAAACAATGAAAGATTTAATAATTAATTTATCATTTTTATATGAAATAGATCCAGTTACTATGGCTGATATTATAAGAGCATCACTAAGTGAAAAAGGTAATATTGATAAAGATGAATTAAGAAAAAATACAAGAAATTATTATCAGTTTAATAATGATAATCGTCTTCCTAGTTTACTATTTAAAAGTCAACCTGAATATTTAAAAAGTGCTAGTGGGGATAATAGTAAAAAAGGAAGAATTATTAAAGTATTTGAAAGTTATAGTCCATATGAATTCTTAAAAGCTAAATATAAAGGTGTAAAACCAACTCAAAGAGATATGAAAATATTAGAAACATTACTTATAGATTTAAAATTAAATCCAGCAGTAGTAAATGTTTTAATTGATTATGTATTAAAAACAAATAATAATAAATTAACAACTAATTATGTTGAAACTATCGCGGGTCAATGGAAAAGAAGTAATATAGAAACAGCTAGTGAAGCTATGGCAATGGCAGAAAAAGAACATAAAAAGAAATTCAAAGTAGAAGAAAAAACAAATAAAAAAACAAAAGTAGTACCAGAATGGTTTAATGAAAAAATAGATGATGAAGGAATAGATGATGATAGTGAATTTAAAAGTTTTATAGAGGAGTTTAGAAAATGATAAATAGTTTTATTAAAAAAAGTAAAAAAGAAATAAATGATGAATTAAGAAAAGAATTTATATTATCATCAAAAGATGAAACATTTAAGAAACTTTGTAATAGTTTAAAAACAGAAGATGAAATACTAATGAAATATACATCTAAATTAGAAATTACTTCTTGTGAACTTAAAAATTGTTCTAAATGTAAAAATTTAAGTACATGTAAAAATGAAATACAAGGTCATGTATATTATCCAATTAAAAAATCTGATTATTTAGAATTTGTATATAAACCTTGTAAATATCAAAAAGAAGAAAATAAACAGAATCAAAAAAATAATAAAACTATATTTTTTGATACACCTAAAGTACTACAAAATGCAACTCTTAGTGATTTAATGAATGAAAAAGAAAGAAGTAATATATTAAAATATATAAAAGATTTTTTAAATAAAAAAATTAATCGTGAAAGTGTTAAAGGACTTTATTTAAGTGGTTCTTTTGGTAGTGGTAAATCATATATATTAAGTGCATTATTAAATGAACTATCTAATAAAGGATTTATATGTGTAAATGTTCATTATCCAACACTTTTAAGAAGATTAAAACAATCATTTAATGAAAATAATTATGATGAAGTATTAGATGAAATAATGTTTTGTGATATATTACTTTTAGATGATATAGGAGCAGAAAATAATAGTACATGGGCAAGAGATGAAGTATTAAGTGTTATTCTTCAATATAGAATGGATAATGATTTAACTACATTTTTTACATCAAATTATACAATTGATGAATTAGATACAGTTTTATCAGAAACATCTAAGGGTATAGATGAAATTAAAAGTAGAAGAATTATTGAAAGAATTAAATATTTAACTATAGAAGAAAAATTAATAAGTAAAGATAAAAGAAAATAATATAAATATGCTAAACAATTTGACTTATAAGACTATTTTTGATATAATATATATCACTATTAAAGGGGGAATCAAAAATGAAGAATTTTTTAATAGTATGTTTAATTATACATTTAATTAGTACTGCTTATGGTATAACAGTTATAGAATCAGTAAATAAAATTGTAAGAAAAAGAATATATGATAAAGGTTATGTTCAAAAAAACAATAATAGTTTATATGATTTTAGTGAAATTATATCAACTGTTTTGCATGCTTTTATTCCACTTTATTATTTTAAAAAAGCTTTATCTTTATTATCTAATAAAAATGCAATTAATATAGAAATGGAAAATGAACTTAAAACAGGTAAATATATAAATAAAAAAGATATTAAAGAAGAAGAAAAAATAGAAGAAGAAAATGCAGATTATAGTATATTTAAAGGTAAACAAATCTTATATGAAAAACCTGAAAAATATGTAGCTAGAAAAAATGATATAAAAATATTTGATCCACTTGAAACACCAATTGAATATATTACAAGAGAAACTGAAAAAGAAAACAGTTTAGAAATAACACCATATGAAGATGAAAATCAAGTTGTAGAACATGTTATGATTAAAGAAAATGTTACAAAAGAAGATATATCAAAAGCTATATCTGAACTTAGTAGTGAAGAATTAGAAATGTTAAAAGATAAAATCATAGCATTAAGTGAAATGAAAAAACAAAATATGAATTATAAATTAGAAAAAGATGTTGCATAAATTATCAATTTGTGATAACATTTATATAAATTAGTGATTGGACATGATTATTAAATAAACTATAAATAGAGATTTAGTGGTTGGTGGAAACTAAAATAGTGTTTAATGATTACTCCCAATTTAAAGAGGCCAATAACCTACGAGTAGTTATCGTTATCAAACTAAATTAAGTGAAAAATTAGGATGGTACCGTCTATATGACTCCTTGTATCATTCCTTTTTTATTGTACCAAAGGGGGAAGCTTATGAAAGAAAAATTTATTAGTTTATCAAAATTTTTATCAAGATATGCATGTGTAGAAGGATCTGATTTAAAGAAACTCACCCATGAAGATGTAGAAGTGTTATTTCCACATTTAAAAAGGACTTCTTTTGAAGTAGTACTTGATAATCCTGAATATTTATATTCTGGAAAAATACTTATGGTATATGATGGTAAATCTGCAATACCATATATTGTTCCAAATATGCTTGAAAATGATAATGAAATTATGTGTATTACAAGAGAAGAAGAAAAAGTAAAACCAGTTGATGATACAGTTTATGATTATGCTAGTATGAGTATATATGAACTTAGATGTTTACTTGTAAGAAAATTTAATTCAAATAGAAATCAAGTATGTGCAAGAAGAGAATTAAATAAAAGAGGAGTAGAAATAACTAAAAAATATAAAAGATTAAAGATAAACTATAGAAAAATGGAGGATTAAATGAAAGAAATTAAAAATGATGAAAAATTAAATACTTTAAATCATAGTTGTGCTCATTTACTTGCTCATGCTGTTAAACATTTATATCCAGATGCTAAATTTTGGGTAGGTCCAGTAATTGAAGAAGGTTTTTATTATGATATTGATCTTGGAGATATTACAATTACAGAAGATGATTTAGCTAAAATAGAAAAAGAAATGAAAAAAATATCTAAGAGTAATAAATTAATTAAGAGAATGGAACTTAGTAAAGAAGAAGCTCTTGATATGTTTAAAAATGATGAATATAAATTAGATTTAATTAGTAGAATGGATGAAAATGATACAATAATTAGTGCTTATAAGCAAGATGATTTTATTGATTTATGTCGTGGACCACATGTTTCATCTACTAAAGAAATAAAATACTTTAAATTATTAAAAGTAAGTGGAGCATATTGGAAAAATGATGCTAAAAATAAAATGCTTCAAAGAATATATGGTGTATGTTTTGAAAATGAAAATGATTTAAATGAATATTTACAAGAATTAGAAGATGCTAAATTAAGAGATCACAGAAAAATAGGTAAAGATATGGAACTATTTATGAGTGATGATTTAGTTGGAAAAGGTATGCCTATGTTTTTACCAAATGGTTATATTATTTGGGAAGAATTAGAAAATTATATCAAAAATAAAGAAAAAAAATTAGGTTACATGCATGTGTTAACTCCATGTGTAGGTACAGTTGACTTATATAAAACATCAGGTCACTGGGATCACTATAAAGATAATATGTTTCCTGCTATGGAAGTAGAAGGTGAATCATTTGTATTAAGACCAATGAATTGCCCACATCATATGATGATTTATGCTAATAAATTACATTCATATAAAGATTTACCAATTAGAATAGGTGAAGTTGCACATGACTTTAGATTTGAAGCAAGTGGTGCTGTTAAAGGAATAGAAAGAGTAAGACATTTTTGTCAAAATGATGCTCATTTATTCGTAACACCAGAACAAATAAAAGATGAATTTAAAAGAGTAGTTGATTTAATTTTTGATGTATATAAAGATTTTGGTATAAAAAATTATAGATGTGTTTTATCTCTTAGAGATAAAAATGATAAAGTAAAATATTATGATGATGATGAAATGTGGGATAAAGCAGAAAATGAGCTTAGAGAAGTTTTAAATGAACTTGGAATAGAATATACAGAAGAAATAGGAGAAGCTGCATTTTATGGACCAAAACTTGATGTTAATGTAAAACCAGCTATAGGAAATGAATATACTCTTTCAACTTGTCAATTAGATTTCTGTTTACCTATGAAATTTGATTTAAAATATGTTGATAGTAATGGAGAAAAGAAAACACCTGTAGTTCTTCATAGAGCAATTCTTGGTTCTCTTGATAGATTTATGGCATTTATATTAGAAGAAACAAAAGGAAATTTACCACTTTGGTTAAGTCCAACTCAAATAAATATAATACCAGTTAATAATGAATATCATTTAGAATATGCTAATAAAATAATGGATTTATTAAATGAAAATAATATTAGAGTATCTCTTGATGATAGAGATGAAAAACTAAGTTATAAAATGAGAGAAAGTGTTATTTCTAAAATACCTTATACATTAATACTTGGTGATAAAGAAAGAGATACAGATACTATTAGTTATAGATTAAGGGGAAGTAATGAAACAACTAATATAAATATAAATGAATTTATCGATTTAATTAAAAAAGAAATAGAAAGTAAAGAAAGGAAAGATAATTAATATGTATAACGAAGATTCTATATATAAAACTAAAGAATATGAATATGTTTTAAGAAAAAATATGCAATTACATTTAGATTTAGATGATAGAGAATCTATTGCAACAATTGCTATGTTATACCAAGATAAAATAAAAAAAATAGGTCATTATGTAGAAGATGATAAATTATTAGTTGAAGTATTAAAAGAATATATAAAACATTATAAAACTCTTACAGATGATGATTATGAAGCATTAGATGAGAGTAAGGATGAAGTTTTAACTACTAGTGAACTTGGTATGAAATATAAATCTGATTATGATGAATTTGAAGCAGATTTAAGATTAAAAAGTGATAAGAAAAAAGGAATACATAATGGATATCAATATAATGCATTTAATGATTCTTATGATGATTTAGAGCAAGAATCATTAGATGATGATGAAATAATTTTATAGGAATTATTTAAAAATAAGCTGTTAGTGTAGAATAAGTGTGGAGATTTAACTCCTAAAAAATAAGAAATATAATTATATAAAAATATTAATATGTAA
>CANRCX010000040.1 GCA_947629235.1 uncultured Bacilli bacterium
TTACATAAAAAAAGAAGCCTTAATGGCTTTCTTTATTAATTTAAAGCATCTTTTAATTTACTTCCAGCTTTAAATCCAGCTACTACTTTAGCAGGAATTTTAATAGTTTCTTTAGTTAAAGGATTGATTCCTTCTCTAGCAGCTCTTTTTTTAGCTGTGAAAGTTCCAAATCCAACTAATGCAACTTTTCCGTCTTTTTTAAGACCAGATGTAATTCCTTCGATTGTAGCATCTAATGCTCTAGCAGCATCAGCTTTAGTAAGTCCGGCTTTAGCAGCAACGAATTCTACTAATTCAGTTTTACTCATCGTAAATTACCTCCCATTTTAATTTAGTAAACAATATACTTTTTAAGTCAAGTATGATGCTTACATATTAATTGTAGCATAACTACTTGAAATTGCAAGCAATTTAATAATTTTTTTACAAAAAATTTATAATTTATAAGAAATAATCACGTCTCTAATTATTTTTTATCACAATTTGGACAATATTTTTTATCTTTCTTTTCTACTATTAACTCACCACATGTAGGACAAATTTCACCTGTTGGCTTATCCCAAAGTGCATAAGTACATTTTGGATAATTATTACATCCATAAAATACTTTACCTTTTTTAGTTTTCTTTTCTATTATTTTATGTCCACATTTTGGACAATCACATATTTCTACTATTTTCTTTTCTTCTTTTTTAATATATTTACATTCTGGATAATTAGAACAAGCTGTAAATGAACCATATTTTCCTTTTCTAATTACTAGTGGTTTTCCACACTCTGGACACATTTCACCAGTTTCTTCTGGAGCATCTTTTTGCATTTCTTTAAATGCTACATTTAAAAGTGGTTCAAAATCTTTATAGAATTTATCCAAAAGTTCATACCAAACTAAATTTCCTTCAGCTATTTTATCTAAATCTTCTTCCATAGATGCAGTATAATGAACATTTATTAATGAAGAAAAGAATTCTTGTAATTTATCAGTTACTTTTATACCAGTATCTGTAGGATAGAATTTTTTATCTTTAATAGTTACATATTTTCTTTCTTTTAAAACACTAATAATTTTAGCATATGTACTAGGTCTTCCTATACCAAGACGTTCAAGTTCAGCAATTAGTTTTGCTTCTGTAAATCTAGGTTTTGGTTCTGTGTAGTGTTCAATCTTATCTATTTTATTACAAATAATTACTTTAGATTTATAATTTGCAAAATCAGGTAGTATTGCATCTTCTACTTCTTCATAATCTTTATATACTTTTAAGTATCCATCAAATACATATACTTGACCAGTTGCTTTAAATAAATATCCTTTATTTTCTAAATCAACACTAGTAGCTTCAACTTTAGCATCAGCCATTAGAGAGCTAAGTGTTCTTATATATATTAATGAATATAATTTATATTCTTCTGGTGTTAAATATTTTTTAATACTTTCTGGTGTTCTATTAATACTTGTAGGTCTAATAGCTTCATGAGCATCTTGTACATTTTCTGTTTTATTACTGCTTTTTATATAACCTACGTATTCTTTACCATAGTTTGCCGCAATAAACTTTTTAGTATCATTTACAAATAAATCAGAAAGTCTAATAGAATCAGTTCTCATATATGAAATTAAACCAACTGTTTCACTTCCAATATTTATTCCTTCATATAACTTTTGTGCTATCATCATTGTTTTACTAGCAGGATAATTAAGTCTATTAGATGCCATTTGAGTAAGAGTACTAGTAGTAAATGGAAGTTTACTTTGTTTATTTTTAAGTTTCTTTTCTACATTTTCAATATTAAATGCATTTGATAATTTACCTAATATTTCATCTGCTTCTACTTTACTTTTGATTTCAATATCTTTTCCTTGATATTTTTTAAGTTCTGCTTTGAAATCTTTAAAATCTGCTTCAATTGTAAAGTATTGCTCTGGAATAAAAGCTTCAATTTCTCTTTCTCTATCAACTATTATTTTTAATGCAACACTTTGAACTCTTCCAGCACTTTTACCATCTGTTTTAGATTGCATTAATTTACTTAATCTAAATCCTATTATTCTATCTAATATTCTTCTTGATTCTTGACTATGTACAAGTTGCATATCTATTTTTCTTGGGGATTTAAATGCTTCTTTAATAGCAGGTTCTGTTATTTCATTAAATACAACTCTTCCATAATTATTATCTTTAAGTCCTAAAGTTTCTTTTAAATGCCAACTTATTGCTTCTCCTTCTCTATCAGGGTCTGTTGCAAGAATAACATTATCACTTGATTTAGCTTCTTTTTTAAGTTCACTTACAAGTTTACTTTTACCTTTCATTAATATATAGTTAGGCTTAAAATTATCTTCAAGATCAACTCCAAGTCCATATTTACCATTAGTTGCAAGATCACGAATATGACCTTTTGATGATAAAACTTTATAATCATGCCCTAAATATTTTTCAATAGTTTTACTTTTACTAGGGCTTTCTACAATTACTAAATTTTTCATATTATTTTCACCTTTTCTTATATCTTAATGTTTCCCTCTTTAAATAATATTATAAATTTAATAAAAATTTGTCAAGATTGAATTTTAAAAGAAAGCTATTGCTAGCTTTCTTTATTAAAATACATCTTTTGGATCAAATTCAAGCATTTTAACATGACTTGATTTCTGTGGAGCATTAAATCCATCAAATAATAATTCTGAATTAAATGAATAAAGTTCACTTCCTGTTACTTTTTCCTTATCTGGGAAATAATATTCAAGTGGTAATCTTGTAGATACTCTACAAACATCATAATCTGTAAATAAATATTCAAAAGATATGAATGGTATTCCAGATACTATATCATAAAATACTTTATCATTATTACTATCTTTTTTCATAATACATACTCTATTTGTTTTATAAGTTTGAGCTACACATATTGAATTAACTATTTCAGCAACTATAAAATCTTTTACATCATATTCTTCTGCTTCATTTAATGGTTCAATTTTTTCCATAATAATACTTCCTTTCAAATAATTATTTTAATATTATATATAAATAATTGTCAAGAATATTATTTTTATAATCGTATAATATTATCATCTTGTGAAGACTCAGCATTTTTAAATACAACTATATTAGAAAAGTCTTCTTGTTCTGCATTTTCATAAATATCATTATTATTTACTCTATTAAATATTTCTAAAATATCATAATCATTTACTACTTCAAGTGATTTATCAGGTAAGAATGCTACTATTGGTTTAGAATCAATAATACATAATTTATCATTATCTATTCCAATAAACTTATTCTCTTTTAAAAAATATCTATTATTAGTTAAAACATCTATTGCAGAACTATTATTTTTTTCAAATATAATATATTCACTTGTAGGCACTATTCTCTTTGAATGTTTTTCATCTCTTTCTACTTTTCCAATTCTTCCAACAAATAATTTATCAGTATATAATTCCATTATATTCACCTCTTAATAATAATTATATCATAAAAAAGTCACAAGTAATTTTCCTGTGACTATTTTTTAATAACACTTTAATAATTCTTTCTTTAATTCATTATAATCATATTCAATACTACTAATTTTTAAATCTTTAAAAGTACATATTTGACTATTTAAATTAATTAATTTTTTTATGTATTCAATTTGTACTTGTAATTTATTATTTGATTTTAAATAGTTTTCTGAATATTCATCTATTATTTTTAATAATTCACTTTTTAATATTTCTTTTTCTTCAAGACTACAATACTCTTCTATATTTTTATTAACTAAAACAGAGTATGATAAGAAAACATCTTTTATTTCACTACTTTCTTTATAATAACTATAGTTAAAATTATCTTTTAATATTACATTTTCATAGAAATCTTTTATTTCATCTAATGTCATATATTCTTTTTCTGTAAAATATGATAATGAAATAGAACCATAAAGTATTTCAATTTCTGATATAAAAATTATATCTCTATTAGAATTAATACTATAATATGAATCATAAACTTTATTATCTATTAAGTTTATATATACACTTTTACCAATAAATCTATCATTTATATATGCTCTATCAACATTTGTACTATCAAATATTATATATTTATTAATATCTTCTTCTTTTCCTATTCTAAGATCATATAAATATATTTTACCAATTTTTAAGTCTTTAACTTTATATCTTTTATCCATAACTAATCCTTTCTAAATAAAGGAAGATTCATAAATATATCATTAGTACTATTAATCATTTGTTCTTTATTTCTTTCTTTTATTAAATCATTAATTTCTTTTAATATTTCTTCTATTTGTATAAAATATTTAAGTTGTAATATTTCTCTATTAACTAAATTATTTGTATCAATATTATTTTTATAATTATTAATATCTTCCATATAATTATCTAATATAGTCATTAAATTATTACTATTCTTTTTCTTTTCTTCGTCTGTTATAAAATTATTATATTTAATAAATTGTCCAAATTCATAAATATATGAAAAAAGTATATCTTTACTTCTAATATAACTATTTTTAAACTTATCAAAATTTGTTACTATAAATTCATTTAATATTGATAATAATTCATTTCTTTTATAATAACCAATTGAAAATGATAAATATTTTTTTAATTCATCTATACCTACTATTACTATATCTCCATCTTTTAAATCAGAATTATATTTATCTTTTAAAAACAATTTATATTCTTTACTATCTAATATATTTATATATGATTTATCTAAAAGTGGTCTTTCAAATATAGCATATTTTGGTATTAATTCTTCATCTACATAAGTAAGACCATTTTTTACAATAATTTTTCCAAGTTTACCTAAATATAACCAATCCATATTATAAGTTCTTTCATTATACATATAATCACCTATTTTAATCTAAGTTTAATTTCTTTTAAATCATCTTTTAAATTTTGAATATCAATTGTTTCAATATTAAATAATTCATCTTCTATTTCAATTATTAAAGATATATATTTTCTTCTAATAGTAGCTATAGTTACTAAATTATTAGAATTATTATACATTCCTTTTTTAAGATTTATAATTTCATTTATATAATTACTAGCTATATTATATAATTCTTTTTTATATTTTTCTTTAGATTCATTATTTAAAACTAATACATCTAAATAGTCAATAGCATTGTTTATATACATTAAAATTATATCATTGTTTATTCTATTATATTTACTAACTAATTCATCATGTTTTTTAAGAGTTTTTTTATCTATTAAATCTCTTTGATAAAATCTAAGTTCATCTAGTGATATTTCTTCTTTATCAATAAAATATTTATCTGTAAGTGGTATTAAACTATTTGGCTTAGAAATCCTTGTATTATTTTCAGCACATTCATTTAAAAAAGCTTCATTATCTGTTATGTAATACCTTTTACCAGTAAATATATCAATTATTCTAAAAGTAGAATGATTCTCATAAACAACAATAGCATCTTTAATTTCATTATAAACATATTCATATTCACTAGAATAATATTGATATTCCCTAGATACTTTATATATTCTTGCTATATATAAATCTTCTGTTTTAAAAATTTTCTTTTGCATATTAATTCTCCTTTATTTGTTCTTTTACTTTTGATAATTCTAATATAAATCCCATATTATTTGTACTATCATAATTTCTACATTTTTCATATACTTCATCTATTTTATTTATAAATGTTTCTATATCATAAATTTCATTTATTTTATTTTTAGTTAATGATTTTAAATTAAATATATTAAAGATTATAATTTCTTTACTTTTATTATTAAAATCAAAATATTCTTTAATTATATTTTTAATTTCTTTAATTAAATTATCTTTTTCTTCTTCATTAATATTTAAACTAATTATTTGTTTTATAACTAAAAATCCATATGAAAGTACTATATCTTGAAAATTATAATTAAAATTATTACTATTAAAAATTGTATATTTATTATTTTCTATTTCATTATAAATTTCAGCATATTCACTAGGATAAACATATTCACTATTATATTTTTTACTAGCAGAATTTAATGGTAAATATTCTCTAATTATAAATTTATTTATATCATCTTTTGAAAGTTCATTATCATTAGTTATAATTTTATATTCTCTTTGTGAATATATATCTCTATTCTCAGTAGAATCTTTAAAATATATTATAAATGGATCTAAAAATACTGGCATAATTGTTAATTTATTATTTATTTCTTTTACTTGTCCTATTTTTCCTACATATAAATCTCTTAACATATATCCATTATTTAATTTATAGTCAATATTTTCTGATATTTTTCTTGGTATTCTTTTAAAACCATAATTAATAGTATTATTGAATACTTCATCAAAATCATACATATTATCTTCTATAGTTTGAAAACCAACTATAGATAATTTTCTACCAAGTTTTATTAATTCTTTTAAATATTTCTTTTGTATATCTAATTTATTTGCATTATCTAAAAAAAGTTCATTAATATAATTATTTTGTAAATTATATAAACTAGATGTTATTTCTGTATTTGATATATCATCTTTTGATAAATTATGAAGTATTAAATATATATGATATAAAATGATATCATCAATATTACTTTCATAAAAAATATTTGAATATGGTGGATGAATAAATTTAAATTGATAAGTTGAATTTTTTTCATTTAGTGTTACTGTTTTATTATTAAAATTTCCTTTAATATAATACTCTAAAGGTGCATACCATAAAACAATATCATATATTTCACTTCCAGTAGTTACATCTATAAATTTATCATTTTCTAATTTTACTAAATGATATTTATGATAATTTGCTTCTGGTTCTTCTGTTGCAAAATAAGCAAGATAAATATCTTTAATAGTATTATTAGAAAGATAAACTTTTAATTTATTTTTTTTCATTTTATTACTCTTTTCTATAATCTATTAATATAATCTTTAAATAATATTATTTTAGGAAAATTTTCACTTTCAGCTTTATCATATACATCTGTAGTATTTACTCTATTATATATTTCTAAAATATCATAATCATTTACTACTTCAAGTGACTTATCAGATAAAAAAATTGTTATTGGTTTAGAATCAATAATACATAATTTATCATTATCTATTCCTATAAATTTATTACCTTTTAAAAAGTATCTATTATTAGTTAAAACATCTATTGCAGAACTATTATTTTTTTCAAATATAATATATTCACTTGTAGATATTATTTTCTTTGAATGTTTTTCATCTCTTTCTACTCTTCCAATTCTTCCAACTAATAATTTATCAGTATATAATTCCATAAATACTCCTCCATAAAATTGCCTAATATTATACCATATTTTTATATGAATTAAAAGTATTTTAAGTAAATAAAAAAGTTTAGAAAGCTAAACTTTTTACTTAATTTCAAATTCAATACTTGAATAGATATCTTTTTTATCTTTACTATTAAAGAAATCTTTAATTATTCTATATTTTCCACTAGGTAAATTTCCATATGCACTCTCCCAATTAAATTCATCTTCTATTTCTTGATTTGGTTTAATTGTATATGCTTCTAGTGTATCAGTCATTGGTTCTAAAAGATTCCATTTATCATTTTCAAAATGTTCAACATAATAATTTTTACCATAAACATATTTAGAATTTGTTAAGTTTTTCATAATTATTGTTACACCTGTATTTGTTAAAGTATTTTCTTTAATACTTAATGAAACTATATTATTAGCTGTTCTAAATATAGAACCAGTATCTCTTTTTTCATCATATATTGGACATATAAATTTAGTAGTTTTAAAATGCCAACTTACATTTTCTACTTTTTTATCTTTTACACAATAATATGTATCTATTAAAATTCCTTTATCTACATAACTATCTTTATCTAATTTTTGCATCCAACTTATTATTGGACTACTTTTACGTATTCTTGCTTGTAGTGTATCAATTAAAATAATTCCTATTAAAATTGATAATATTATTAATATTATTTTTTTATATTTTTTCATAATAATTACCTTCTTAAATAAATGATATAATAATTTTTAATTATTATCAATATAGAAATTTATTAATGTTGTAATTTCTTTTATAGCTACTTGTTCTAATCTCTTTTCATTTCCACTTGCATATAATGAATTAAATATTGATTCAAACTCAGGTCCTATTTTTGATACAAAACTTCTTACTTTATCATAGTTTTCTTCATCTACTTGTGATAAATTTACTGCTGTTAAATACGATGATGCTGTATTTAATAATGCTATGTCTTCTAATGTATATTTGTCTTGTAATACTCCTTCTAATGTTATTACTTCTTGATTACAAAATTCTACAAATTCATTTGTTATATCTTC
>CANRCX010000041.1 GCA_947629235.1 uncultured Bacilli bacterium
TTGCTTTACCAGCAATAATATAAATTTTTGGTTTTGTTTCTTTTACTTCCATAAATACTCCTTTCTTTTTATTTATTTTCTTCTGTTGTTTCAGTTTTTGCTTCGTCTGTAGCTTCTTCTTTATGTTTTTCTAATGCACTTGGAAGAACCATCCATGCATTAGGAAGTCTTCTTTCTCCTGAATAACCATAACCTACTGGATTATTTATTAATTTTCCAGTTGAATTTAAAGTTCTCTTAGCATAAAGTGCACTAGAACCACCACCATCTAGATTTGCAGCATTATATGCTTTATATTGTTTAAATAATTTAACTAAATCTGGCATTGAAATACCAACTGATCCTGATTGTCTACCATCAATTACAACAAAAAGTACAATTCCATCTTGTCTTTGACCAATAGCAGTTCTATTAGCAATTCCCCATCCACCATTACCTTTAAAAGTAGATTCTTTACCATTTACTATCAAGAATGGACCAAACTCAACTGCTCTATCCATACCATCAGCTATAGCTTCTTTAGCACTCTTTTTAGTAAGCATTAAGACATTATCTTTAGTAAAACCAATAAGTCCTCCACCTTTATTTATATCTTTTCCTTTAGCATATACTTTACCATTTAGTATAGCAGTTCCAGTTACGGGATTTTTACCAACACTAGTTTTAACTCCTGATGCATTCATCGCTATTAAGGCATTATTTTCTTTAGCCATTGTTGATATATAATCTCCACCTTTTCCATAATTAGATGAGAATACAAGTTGTACATCAGCTGGATCATATATAACAACCATATATCCTTTCCAACTATCCCCTTTAATATCTAATACTTTATATACATCATTTCCTTCATCTTTTTTAAGTATTTGTTCTTCATAAATAGATTCATATGTATCACTTCCAAAATCAGGATTAAAATTAATAGCAGATGTATCTGTACTTTCATTACTTTCAATTATTTTATTATTATCAAGTATTTTTTCAACTTGCTCTTCACTATATAACACATAAGCAAAATATCTATGAGACATTGTAGTCATTGCAGTAGTAACAAGTAAATCTCTAAAATAAGATATTGGTCCATATGCTAAAAAGAAACAAATTAATGCAATAATATCAATAACTATTAAGAAAATACTTAATTTACTTTTCTTTTGTTTTTCTTTTTTTATTTTCTTTTCTTTTATTTTCTTTTCTTTTAATTTTTTCTCTTTTTTATCTTTATTATTCTGTTTCATTTTTAACTCCTAATACATAAGGTGAATCTAATGTACCTTTACCACTTTCAATATTTACATTACTATCTAAATAGAAAGATGCCCTTACATTATATTTAGAACTAGTTGTATCTGCAAAAATATTACCATCTTTATTTATAACATTAATTATATTACTTCCTTCTATACCTCTTGATATAGTAAATATATTATTTAAGTCACCTACATAAAAATCTCCAAGTGTAAGCATTCCAACTTTAGCGTCAACTTTTTTACTATACACAGATGTATAATCTAAATTATCTAAAGTAATGCTTCCTACATACCACGGACCACTTACAAGTAAATCTTTACTTGTAAGTGAATTATAGAATGTATCATTTAAATATTTACCAACTGTATTGCTAGCTTTATAGTCACTACTTGAACTAGAAAATGCTATTTTCATATTTTCTTCTTTATCTTTAATAACATCAAGAGCAGCTACTTTTACATAATTATCTTTTACTTCAACTACTTTATAATTATTATCATCTAAATTAATAATATTATTAACATATACATCTTTTAATGTTTTAACTTCATGACGCTCAATAATATATGGATCAGATTCAGTTCCTTTACCACTTATTAAAGCAGTATCAGCTTTTATTGTAATTACTGGTCTTACATTTATAGTTTTAGTTGTTTTTTCATTTAATCCAATTTCTCCAGTATTACCTACAAAATAATCTTCATTTTTAGAATTTAATGTAGCAAGTGCAAATTCTTTTCCGTTATTTAAATAACTAGATTTTCCACCTGCTTCTTTATAATCATATAAAGAAAGTAATGTTATTTTAGAATCTGTATAATAATTTTCACAAGTTATTTTACTTAAATCATCTATTTTATCATTACAAAGGTAATTATATTCAAGTAAATTATCTTTGTTTACAAGTGAATTTTCATATATACCTGTATTATTTTCATTTTCTATAACATTTAACCATTTATTAACATATGATTTTTCATATCCATTATTAAGTCCACTATACATCATAGTTATATTGTCTTCACTAATTAATTTAATGTTATTTTCATTATCAATTCCAACTATTCTAAATAGCATTCCTGAATATAATACATAGTTATCATTAACTTCACCTTTATATTTATAGACATTGTTTTCTTCATCATAAACAAGTCCTTTAGTTAAATCTAAATAACTTTGATGTTTTAATATTTCATTTTCTAATAATACTACTTCACTACCACCCTTACTACCATTTTCTTTTCTATAATATTTTACAAGCCTAATTGTATAAAAAGACACAATAAATAGAAGCACTATAATATTTAGTGCTATTAAAACTGGTGTAATTTTTATTCTTTTTTTTGTCTTCATGTGTACTCCTAATCTCCAAAGTCATTTTGATATGCTATTAAACTTGCATTTATTACTCCATCTACATCTTTAAATTGATCAACTATAGTTGTTTCTACTCCACCTTTTTTATTTTCTTTTAAATCTACTTCTAGTGAAAGTTCAACTTCATTTCCATAAATTGATTTACTTCTAATTTTAAATTTCTTTAATGATTTTATTTTCTTTAATACATCACTATGTGCATTTGCTTCATATTTTAAAACTAATAAATATCTATTTGATACTCTAAATCCCATTAAATATGTAAGGAAATAAAATACTCCAATTAATAGTGATGCAACTAATGCTACTATATAAAGTCCAGCTCCTGCCATAATTCCTGCTGATATTCCCCAAAACATAAATCCTGTATCAACTGGTTCTTTTACAGCTGTTCTAAATCTTACGATAGATAAAGCACCGACCATACCTAAAGAAAGAGATATATTAGAACTAATTGTTCTAATAATCATTGCTGTTACCATTGAAAGCATTAATATACAAAGTGAAAATGCTTTTGAATAAACAACACCTGTATATGTTTTTCTATATACATATATAATATAAATACCTATTACAAATGCTACTACCAAAGATAAAAGCATATCTGTAACAGTAATTGTTCCTGTAAAATTTTCTAAAACTGATTTTTTAATTGTATCTACAATACTCATAATTTCACTTCCCTTTTATTTAATACTTCTACATATAGCAAATTTACTAACTGCTTCTCTTATAGATGGTATATCATTTAATATATTAGCTATATGAAGTGGTAATATTTCATTATATTTTACTTCTAATACTTGCATACCTTTATCAACTACTGTATAGTTTGGTTTTTCATTATCAAATAAGTCATAATTATATAAGCCACTTTGAATATTAGAATCAAATGTAATTCTAACTTCACTAACTGGATATACAAATGCAACTCTATGGTATGTAACTATTATTGATGGTATTAATCCCTTAGTTCTATAGTCATTTAGAAATTCAAGTAATAATCCATCAGCATCTTCTATTTCATTTATTTTACCATTTAATATTTTACTATATATATCTTTTGAAATCAATATTTGTTCTTTAGCTGTCATATTATTATGTTTCATTTTCTTTTCAAGTCTTATAAATTTATCATCATTATTATATATTCTAATTCTATATTTCTTTCTATATAATATTCCATCCATTTTTTCATAATATGAAGATGAATTTATATCATCAAAATATAAGCTTTTTATTATATAAGAACTATCAGAATATATGGCATTTTTATCTTTATCTAATATCAATGATAATTTTTGTTTCAATATTTCAGCTGCAGAATTAGATATTTTAAATTTTAATTCATGTCTATATTTATATTCTTTCATTTTACATCACCAAAATATTTCTTAGCTTCACTACTACTTAGTCCAAAGAACGATTTAGCTTGACTTACCATATATGAATTTCTCTTTTTAGCATAATCTTTTAAAAATTCAATACTACTCTTCCATGTATCATATGATAAATCCCATCTTTCTAAATTCCTTTTTATCTCGTCTTCTCCAATTTCTTTTATTACTGAATCTATTTTTTTAATTACTGTATCACTTGCCCAAGTATTTTTCAAATTATATGAAAGTCTTTCTAAATATGTTTTCTTAAATTCACTACTTTTCATTAAATTTCTAAGTAAGAATGTAGAATATCCATTAACTGTCATACCACTTGTGCTTGTTGAAAATTGATAGTAATTTCTATTAACATTATAAAATGCAAAATCTAAATCATAGAATATAAACTTCCATTTTCCATTATCTACATTTGGATTACTAAAGAACCTTGTATTTACTATATCATTATTAGCAGTCCATGTTTCAGCTATCCAAAAATCGCATAAGTTTTCTATATCAATCATTTCTTTAATTTTAGCATAATTATCTTTATTACTAAGAGAATTATTTGATATGAAACTAATCATATTATTATAATTTTTAGCACTACCACTTTTAACTTGACTATCAATTCTTAGTAAGTCTGTTTTTTCTTTATCAGCAGGTACATTATAATGATTAGACACTAGTGTTTCATCAATCTTTTCACGAATAAAATAAAGTCCCCAATATTTACCATTTAAATACATTACTACTGGTTTATATGCTTGAACATCAACACTAGTATATTCAGCAACTAAAGAAGTACCAACTATATCTCTAATTAATGTTTTTTTAGATGCTGTACCCATTTCATCTTGAGATCCACTCCTTAGTACTAAAGACTCAAATATACTACTATCAACTGTATCAAATACTTTATATTCAAGGTGTCCATCTCCATATTGTTTTTTAAATTTAAGTTCATAACTTTTTTTAGCGTGTCCTCTTGTTGAACCACCAAATAATTTAAGACCTGCACCTATTTTAAATCCACTACCATCTTTTTCAATTAATTCTACATCTACTGGTTTCATATATCCTTCAGTCCATGCATGTGAATGAAGATCACTTAAATCACTTGGATTTATTGCAAGAGATATTATAGGCAGTGTATGGTTTTCATTCATTATATATGAATATGTAACTGTATCACTTTGTAATTTGCCACTCTCTTTAGTCATTATTCTTAAAACAGTAGTCTTCTTAATAGTAAGAGGACTACTGTATACTTTTGATTTTGTAGTAGGTTGCGATCCATCAGTTGTATAATAAATTTTACCATTTCCACTTCCACTAAGAGTAACTTTTATATTTCCATCATTATATGCTCCACTTTTATATGATGACTTAGGTAAATAAGAAATAGAAGATGTTCCACTACCATTCTTAGCTTTAGGTGTTGGTTTACTAAAATAATAAATACCACTACTACTTCCCCTACCCATTGAATAACCTTTTGGAATATTAGCCATATATAATGAATCAATTATACTATTTGAAGATGTTAAATATATTTCTTCATTAGTTGATAATTTAAAATTAGTATGATTATAACTTTTATTTGATAATTCTTCATTACCTGATGCCATTACTACATAATATTCGCCTTTTTTAAGCTCTACATCTGGAAGTTTATACATACACATAGTATTTGTAGAAGTTGTAAGACAATAATCACTTAATTTTATAGTATCACCACTATTATTATAAAGTTCAATCCAATCATAATAATTACCACCATTTTGAGCAAGATATGAATAATTTGAATTCATTGCTTCATTAATTATTAAATCTTTTGGATTTTGTAAATATTTCTTTTGGAATGAGTTAATACCATCTACAGTATTAGAGTACCCTGGTGAGATAGCATTACTTTCTAAATATTCACTACCTTCTTTAATATATGCAATTCCATTAGCTAAATTTTCATATTTAACTTTATCAACTATTTTACCTTTATTATTAGCTAAAATGACTACTCCATTTTTATTTTCTAGCTTAAATGATGTACTAAGTTCACCTACTTTATTACTAACACCACTTGTAAATACTACTATTACATCACCTTTAGATAATTTAATACTTGGGAATTGCCATTTAAAACTTACATTTTCATCATTAGATAAACTATAATTATTTAAATCAATAGTTTTATCACTTATATTTTTAATTTCAATATATCCACTAAATTCACCTTTTTCAGTTTTAAAGTTGCCTTTATTAGCCGGTAAAAATTCATTTATTTCTAATTCTTTTTCATCTTTGCTCATAAGTGAATCTAAAAATTCTTTGTGTCCTTCGGTATTATTTGCAAATCCTGGAGTTGCCTCTGCTTGAATTACCCATTTACCTTCACTATCTCTTGCCATAACATTATTTGAATCCATTGATACTGTTTCAACTGCATCTTGTGCTTTACCATTTGGCTTAATAAGTGCGAGTACTTCACCACCAGATGATTTTAATTTAAAATTAGCATATAATCCACTATCTTTAGTACCACTTAGATATACAACTAAATATGATTTTGATTTTATTATTGTATCTGAAAATGTCCACTTAACTTTACCATCTGTATCACTAAGACCATAATTTTTTAAATTAACATCTTCACTACTTCCATTATAAAGTTCTATATAATCATACACTTTACCATTTTCATCTGCTAGAACTCCATTATTTGAAGCCATTATTTCATTTATAACAAGCTCTTTAATATTAATATTTTTATCATCTAAATTTACTTTATCAAGATTATTTTCTTTTTTACCAAATAAAACACTTAATAGTAACAAAATTACTATTAATGACAAAGTAACTATAAAAAATAATATATTATTTTTAAATTTCTTAATATTAAATTTCATATCATAAACTCCTAAACTATTATACTATATTAAGAAATATTATTCCATACAAAATTAATATTTTTAAACGAGTTTTACAAAATTTTATATTAAAAAAAGAAGTAAACTTGTTACTTCTAAATTAATATATTATTCTATAGCTATTTTAAAAGCAGTTGTTGGTGTCTTT
>CANRCX010000042.1 GCA_947629235.1 uncultured Bacilli bacterium
ACAATTTTATTTCTTTTAAAATTAGAATTTTTAAATTGAAGGTTAGCATGAACTTCGTCAGCTTCGATGTAAATAGTTGAAGGAGTATCTCTTTTCTTAAATGGTTCTTGATAATTATAGTTAATATTTTTAATTTTTTGGGAAATGGTTTGTCTAGAAATAATAAAATTAGGGATAGAATTTTTTGAAGCCCAAGAACAACCATTATCTAAAGCATTATTAATTAAAGTAACTTCGGCAGATAAGGAAAGTTTAGCCCATTTATCAATACCGAGATAATCTTCTAAATAGCTATAATATTGATATTTACCATTAATTTTCTTTTTGGTTTTGTAATAAGTTTTATTAAAGGTAACAATACCTAAGGAAGTGATCAAAGTTCGTTCTCTAGTTTGCTGGACATAGTAAAGCTCCTTTCTTTGTTTAGAATTTTTATATTCTAAATCCAAATATTCTAAAATTTGTTTTAAAACATCAAGATTTAAAGAATTAGTTGAATTAGAAATATTATGTTCTAATTCATGCAGGAATAAATTATTATCTAAAATAGTAGATAAATGGTTAACAAATGAATTAAAAAGTGATATTATATTCATTGAGAAAACAACTCCTTAAAACCTTTGAACTTCGAGTTCGTAACAAGGTCAGTATATTTATTTTTTGATAATTTAATTATATAACTGTTTTTAAAATTTTGAGTGTTTTCTCTTTTATTTTAGAAAAATTTATTTTCCCACATCTAGTTTACTACATCTATAATTGAATATAATTATAATTTATGTTAAACTTATATTAATATAGAGGATAAAAGATGGATAATTATAATGTTATTGAAGAAAATGTAAATGGAATTAATAATTTAAGTGTAGTGGAGTATACCATTGGAGATAAAACATATAAAAATTTAGTTTATGTTCCAGAAGATTACAATCAGAATACTCCTGTTTTTATGTATGGTCATGGATATAATTCATATCCTAATGCTAATACAGAAGACTTTAAAGTTATATATGATTATATTTCTAGTAGTGATACTGATTCAATAATTGTAATGTCATTAGATGGTTATACAGAATATTATGGCGCTGTTGAAGCAGGTTATCGTATGAATGATTTTTTAGGGGTATTAAAAGATAACTTAAATATTAATGGGGATAATGTTATGTATTCTGGATTTTCATCAGGTGGACCTGCTCCTTTAGCAGCTGCTATTGCAATGAGAGAAGAAAATCCTAATTCACAACCAGTAGTAACTTTAATAGATTCAATTTGTTATCGTTGGTTATTTTATGAAAAAGATGAAAATGGTAGACCAATTGATAAAGTAGATAGTGAAGAAATGTTAGATAAACTAAATGGTATAACTATTGTAGATCTTTATCATGATTATGGGAAATATACTAAAGGAGATCTTGAAAAATTAGCAAAACATGGTGCTAATGTTGTAAGTGCTTATATAGATGGTGGACATTCAGCAGTTAATAATACTTTTTTCAATGAGCATATTATTGATTTTCAATCAGGAAATGGAAATTTAGATTTTCTTGATAAAATAACATTTAAAAAATATAGTGTTGAAGAAAATAAATGGGTTGAAATTACTGATAGAGATGAAATAGAACAAATATTTTTAAGTATAGCAAGCAATTATATTCAAAGTGATGGAACAGATCAAGATAATTATTTAAAAAATATGATTGATGCAAATAAGAAAAACTTAAGAAATTTAAAAACAATAAAATGTGATAATGAGTTTGTTGAAAGTAATGTAAATAATATAAGAAGTAAAATTAAAAATATGGCATACTTAAAAACAAAAACAAATGGTTATTTTGCAAGTACTACTTCTATGCCAAATGTAATTATAGATAGATCATATGATATAGAATTAACATTAACTAATAAATTAGAAATCTTAGCTCAAAGCTTTTATAATTTAGCAGAAGCTAGTGGTGAAGTAGAAGAAATGGATAAGAATTTATCTTCAATAGCTGGAAGTATAGGTTCAACAGGAAGTAGTGGTGGTGGATGGCATATACCATCAGGTGGTGGATCTTCTAGTGGAATAACACCAGACCCAACTATACCTGGACCACAAGATGAAGAAAAGAAACCTGATATAGAACCTGAAAAAGATCCAGATAGTGGTAAAGAACCTGATGAAGATGAAGAAAATAAAAAACCTAATGAAGATGAAGAAAATAAAACTCCTGATGAAACACCTAATGAAGATGAAAATAAAGAACCTGATACAAAACCTGATGAAAATGAAAACAAGGAACCTGATACTAAACCTAATGAAGATGAAAATAAAACTCCTGATGAAACACAAAAAGATGATAATAAAAAGCCAAGTGGAAATAATAATTCATCAAGTTCAGGAAATAAGAAACCATCTAGTAAACCAAGTAAAACTCCAAGTAAGAAACCAAGTTCAGGAAATAGTTCTAGTAAAGAAGAAGAAAAGCCATCAATTGTAGAAATACCAGATACACCAATAGAACCTGAAGAAGAAGTTCCAATTGAACCAGAGCCAGAAATACCTATTGAGCCTGAACCAGAGATACCAACAATACCAGAACCAGAAATACCTGTAATTAAAGAAGAACCAGTGGTTGAAGAAAAAACAGCTTCACCATTAAAAACAATAGGTATATTAGCAGGAGCTGGAGCAGCAGTTGGAGTTGGAGCATATGCTACTCATAAAGCAATAGAAAAGAAGAAAAATCAAGAAGATAGAGATACAATGTATTCAGACTATGAATATGCAGATGATAATAATGAAGTAGCAGAAGAAGAAACAAATAATGAACAAATGACACCTTTTGATGAAATTAGTTAATATAAAAAAGAAATTGAATAATCAATTTCTTTTATTTTTTATCATTTTTATCTTTATTTTTAAAATAATCATATTTTAATGCTAAATCATTTTTTCTAGTTAAATTATTAACATTAAAATTCTTTTGTTCTAATTGTTCTTCTGTTATTTTCTTATTATTAGTTACTTCTCCATTTTCTACATAAACATTACCATCATACCAAGAATAATCACTAAAGAATACTATTCCATCATAACTAGGATCAAGAGCATCCCCACCAATATAATTATTAGTATTATATTCTATTCCATATAAATTTAATAATGTTGGTAAAATATTTAATTGAGAAGTTACTTTTTTAACACTACTATTAGATACTCCTTTACCCCATATAAAGAATGGTGTTCTATTAATTAAATTATTTGATGTATTTTTATATTTATCAAGTATTGTTTTATCTTCTAATGTATATAAATAATGATCTGTAAATACTACTATAATTGTATTATCAAGTAAATTCTTTTCTTTTAAGTTTTCAATTAGTAACTGCATCATATAATCAGTTTCACTTGCTTGTCTTCTTACACATTCTTCTTCACTCATTTGTGTAAATTCTACTTCAATTCCAGTTTTTTCAAATTCTTCTTGAACATCCATATCATATAACATTTTGCATACTTCTTTTGTATTAGTAAATGGAAGATGTCCAGAATATGTAATAATATAATCTACAAAATTACCTTCATGATTAAATAAAAGTTCATTAAATTTTTCATTTAATATAAGTTCTCTATCTAATTCATAACTTATATCATCATAATCATCTGTATCAACAAGTCCATAATAATTATCATATCCCCAATTTAAATAATTAACTGTTCTAGAATAATATTCACCAGTATTCATATGAAATGCATTTACATCATAATCTAAATTTTTAAATAAGTTTGCTAGTGAATAAGGAAAACTATTTTTATTAAATGAATAAGCATTTCTATTATAAGAAAGTGGTGTAATAAAACCAGTATTTACTGCAAATTCTGAATTAAATGTACTACCACCACCATTATAATAAGAATAATGATTAGCAAAATTAATACCTTCATTCATCATTTTATATAATGTTGGAGTATCATTTTTATTAATTAACCAGTTATCTGTTCCTTCTAACTGTACTAATATTAAATTTTTACCTTTTAATTTACCAGTATATTTATTTTTATGAGTAGGTGCTTCTTTAAAAGTTTCTTCTAAGAATGCAACTTCTTCTTCTGTTTCTTGTTCTTCAGTTTTTAAATAAGTTAAATAGAAGTTTCTAACTGTATATTCATAAAATCCACTTACTTTTATACTTTTATTATTATCATTATATGAATTATATATATTTTTAGGATTTCTCCAACTAGACCATGTAAGTTCAGTATTTGCTTTACCTAAAGTAAGTGGTGTTAATAAATGTAATACTAAAAATAATAATATTACTATACCTAAACTTTTATAATTATTCTTTTCAACTTTTGGCATTCTTTTAATACCAACTATTATAAATATAATTACTAATATAATCGCGGCATATACAAGTGAATTACAATTTTTTATTGCATCCATTATATATGGAGCTCCTTCACTAGTAGATTCTAATAAACTAAAATCAAAAAATGTTTTAGTCATAGAATAATATACATTATTTACTATAAACATAATCAAAAATAATATATTAAAAAATAAATATATAATAGTGCCAATTATTTTTTTAAAAGATAAAGATATACCTATAAATAAAATAATCCATGTAATTGTAAATAATACTGGAGATATAAAATTATAATTAACATAACTTATATTACTTCCAAACATATATATAAAAGCTTCCATTAAAATAAAAGGTAGAGCCATCCATAAATAATATGATTTATAATTTTTAACAAAAAAATCTTTTATTTTTTTAAATAACCCTTTTATTCTTATGGAATTTATAGATTTCTTTTTTTCTTTAGTATTTAATTTATTTATATTTTTATTATCAACTTTATTTGTTTTTTTATTTGTTGATTTTGTTGACTTTTTTACTTTTTTATTTGACTTTTTCTTCACTTCCATCTAAATCACCATATGTATACATTATACTATAATATTTAATTTTTTCAAGAAACTAGATAATAATATTACTCTATAAGCTTACTTTCACCAGTTTTATAATCTATTTCTATACCAGGTTGTACATTATAAACAAATACATTAAATTTAATACCCTTACCTTCATCTTCAATAGATAATGCTTCCATTTGAACACCTTTTGCTAATAGATTATTACCTTCATATATAGGTGTTACACGATATAATACATGATTATTAGTTTCTTTAATATATTCAGCTACTTTATTTTCAAATTCTAACATACCAACTGTATTCATATATCTAGTACAAGTAATTAAATTATTTTTATTAGCATTTTCTCCTGTTAATTGAAAGCCAATTAAATGACATCTATTATATAAATATTTACCATCAACAATATCATATTTAACAGTATGCCATCCTGTCGGTTTTACACTACCAATACTTCCCCTATCTTCAGTAGGCATTAAATCTTTACCAATATTAGCATGTGCTTCTGTACATCTTCCTAATTTATCAAGTTCACCATACACTTCAAATGATACAGTACTTTTAGATAAATCATCAAATTCTGGAACATTTTCATTTAATATAACATATGCTGAATCATTATATTCAGGAATTGATGAAACATTATATGATATTTTACTTTCTTCTTTAAATAAATTTTCTTTATCAACAAAAGTATCTATTTCTTCTTTATAATTGCAATATAAAAATGCACTTATTAATGCAATAAGTGGAATAAAACCTAATTTTACTTTTCCACTATTTTTCATAAATACCACTATCCCACTTTAAGAATATCACAAATTAAAAAATTATTCTATTAACATTAAATGCAAATAGAAAATAATTGTTAATAAAATGTAAAAAACTAATATATTACTTCAGCACCATCACCATATGGTAATGTCATTTGCGATATAAAAAACAAGAATAGTTAATACTACTCTTGTCATATGTTAATTTGGTATTAATAAAGACTCTCCAATTTGTAATGTTGAATTACTTAAATTATTTAATTTCATAAGTTCATTTACTGAAGTATTATATTTTTCTGCTATTTTCCATAAACTATCACCTTTTCTAACAGTATATGTACTTTGTTTTTTAGATGGTACTTTTAATACTTGACCTATTTGTAAAACATTTGTTGATAAGTTGTTTAATGATTTAAGTTCACTCACAGTTGTATTATAATCATTTGCTATATCCCATAAAGTATCACCATTTTTAACTGTATAATTATTAAAATTTACACCCGAAGTTGTATTTTTAGGTATTAAAAGTTGTTGATTTATAATTATTTTATCATTTTTTAGATTGTTAATTTCTTTTAATTTATCAACAGTAGTATTATATTCTTTTGCTATATTCCATAAAGAATCCCCACTTTTAACTTTATATACAAAGTAATCATCTGATATTGCATCCTTTTCATTTGATGAGATTTTTAATGTTTGACCTATTTGTAAAACATTTGATGATAAATTATTTAATTCTTTAAGCTTATTTACAGTTGTTCCATATTTATTAGCAATACTCCATAAACTATCACCTTTTTTAACTGTATAATAATCACTATTTACAGGAGCTACATATTTAATACCTTTATAATCAGCTACTGCTCTAACTACAGCTTCTGCATACTTTTCATAATTCTTTTGAATCTGTTCTACATCATCTTTAGGACTATCAATAAAACCATATTCAACTATTACAGTTTCATTATTAGGAGTATCTCTATGCATAAAATAATAATCTTTCATTGAATTACTTGGTAAACGTTGTTGATAATATTTTCTTATATTTTGACCTTCTTTTGCAATTTCATCTAATATTTTTTTAGATAAAGTACTATTATTACGAAGTGCATAGATTACTTCTGCTCCGTCACCACCTCCGGAAGCAAATTTTGTTATCTTTTTCCTATTTTTCCTTGAAATTACAGCAAATTCTTTAATCACACACTTTAGGTCGATAGGCGACGGAAAATGTGTGATTAAATTAAATATTTTCTAAATTTGCCTTTGTATTATCTAATACTTTAAATCGATAAATAATCTCAATATTCTTATCTTTATCAATAATGATTTTATCAACTAATGTTTTAATAAGTTCTCT
>CANRCX010000043.1 GCA_947629235.1 uncultured Bacilli bacterium
TTTCTATTAAAATGCCTATTGATTTAAATATTGCATATGCTGAATATATTAATCAGTCATAATGTTTAACATAACTTTTTTTAAAAAACATTTAATATTAAATTAATTAATGTTATACTAATTATATAAATATTTATATTAGGAGTGTATATGAGTAAAAGATCAAAATTATTAATATTATTTTTAGCTTTAATTTTATTAATAGAAATTGGAGTTGTCATAGTAACTAAGACAAATATATTTGGAAAAAAAGCTACAAAATTAGAACTTACAGAAGGTGTTACAGTTGTACCTACAATGAATGATACAATAACTACAGATAGTAATTGGTGTGGAACATTTCAATTAGTTTGGAATGATATGAAAAATGAACTTGTTAAAAAAGATGTTATATTTAATCCACAATTAGAAATGGTAGAAAATTTAAATAAAGAAGATTTTAATGAATCAATGATTTCAGAAGATTATTATTTTAAAATTTATGGATTAAAAACATTAGAATTAAAAGATAAAATAGAAAAAGGAATAAAAGAAAAATTTAATCAAACAAGTGACATATTAGATAAATTTAGTTGGGAAGAAGAAGACTTAGATAATCCTAATAATCCTGATAGTAGAAGATATTTCTTTTATACAATGTTATATAGAAAATTTGAGTTTTTAGAAGAATTTGCTAAATTAGATAATGATAAATTTGGAAATAAATATGAAAATGTAAAATATTTTGGAATAGATAAAAATACTAAAAGTTCAGTAGGAGATCAAATTGAAGTTTTATATTATAATTCTAAAGATGATTTTGCATTATTAATAAATACTAATACTAATGATGAAGTAATTTTTTATAAAAATCCTATAGGAAAAACTTTTAATGAAATATATGAAAATATGCTTAAAGAAGCAGATGAATATGAAGGAAATGAATTCTTTGATAATATAGATGAATTTAAAGCACCAAATTTAAATTTTAATGAAATAAGAGAATATACAGAATTAGCTGGTAAAGAATTTTATACAGCTGATAATAATACAGCAAAAATAGAAAAAGCAGTACAGAGTATAAATTTTAGTTTAGATGAAAAAGGTGGAGAAATAAAAAGTGAAGGTGGAATTGATGTAAGTTACGATAGTGCTGAAAAACCAGAAGAAGAAAATACTCCAAGATACTTTTATGTAGATGATACATTTGCAATATTCTTAAGAGAAAAAGGAAAATCAAAACCATACTTTGCTGGAAGAATAGATGATATAACAAAATATCAATAAAATAATAAAAAAGATAATTATAATACCTTGAGTTATACAAGGTATTTTTAAATTTAAAAAAATTTTTTAAAAAAAAGAAGTGTTTTACCTTACTTATGGCTAATTATATAGTAAGGAGGTAAAATGAAAAATATTTTAAAAATTATATTATCATTAATTTTATGTTTTTGTTTTGTTAAAGTTTATGCTTATGAACTTACTTATAGTGAGTGGTCAAGTGAATATCCAAAAGGAATAGAAAGTAACTTAATTGAAAGTGAAGAAAGATATTTATGGTATAAAGATATTGAATCTAATATTGAATATTTAAAAAAAGAAGACTTTAATAATAAATTAGTAGATTATAATGATTTTAAAGTAACTTTAGAAAGTGAAGAATCATTAATTGAACCAGAACATTTTATTGATAGAGTAATTAATAAAAAAGTAAGAAATACTAAGTATACTGAAAATGATATTTATGGTTTAACAATTAATAATATTAATTTTAAAGATAAAGTATTATTATCTGAAATAGAAGTAATTAATAATACTAATCAAGAAAAATTAGAATTAATAATTGATGATAAGTTTTCTAAATTAGTAGATAAAAATTATGATGAATATATTGAAAATAAAGAAGATATTAATATTAAATTTAAAAATAATCAAAATGTTAATAATTTATTAGTTAAACTTTATTATAAATGTAATTGTGAAAATGATAATACTTTTACATTTAATTATTTATCAAATGATGAATATTCAATATATAATAGTTCATTTGAAGTAGAAAATTGTATTATGGAAATTAATCCATCAAAATTAAAACCTAATTTAATTAAAAGTCAAACATTTTATACTTATACAGATAAACTATATAAAACATATAATTTAGAAAGAAAATTAACAGATCAATATTATAAAGAATATAATGATAAAACATATACTAAATTAGAATCAAGTAAAAAGACATTTTATAGGTATATAACAAATGATGAATTAGTATTTGATGCAAGTGGTAATATAGTAACTGATCCAGAACATTATTGTATTAAACAAGCATGTATAGTTAAAAAATATAAAAAAGAAGAGATAATAGAAGAACCACCAGAAGAAGTAAAAGAAGAACCTAAGAAAGTAAATAATCCCAAAACATTAGATAATATATATTACTATTTCATATTATTATTTTTATCATTGTTAATAATTTGTTTAATATTTATAATAAATAAAACTAAATTAAAAAAAATAAAATTAAATAATAAATCTAGTTTTGTCGAATCAATTTAAAACAATAGAAAAATATTGTATTATGTATTTATGAAAACAGATATAGACTATAAAAAAGATATACTTTATGTAAAAGTAAATGGAGTACTTGTAGGAAATAAAGTAGAAAAATTTGAAAGTGAAATAATACCAATAATACTAGGACTTAATGCAAAATATGTAACTATTAATTTAAAAGATGTAGATTTAATAGATAGTAGAGGTATTAATTCATTAATTAAAGTATCTAATGTAGTAAATAGATTTAAAGGAAAAGTAGTTTTATGTGAACTTAATAATTATTTAAAAGATAATTTTAAGCATAGTGATGTATTTGATTATTGTTACAAATCAAAAAATGAAAAATCAAGTATAGGAGTGTTTAAAATATGACTAACTTATTAAATCAAAGAATTAAAGAAACAGAAGGACTCATATATAAACTAGCTAATAGTTATAAAAATTATTCTAATTTAGAAGATTTATTTCAAGCAGGATGTATTGGAGTAATAAAAGCAGATAAATTATATGATGAAAATAAATCTAATTGTAAATTTTCTACTTATGCATTTAATTCTATAAAAGGAGAAATGATTGATTTCTTAAGAAAAGATAAAAATATTATAGTTAGTAGTGAACTTTATAATATTTATAAAAAATATATTAAAGTAAAAGAAATGTTATATACTAAATATGAAAGAGAAGTAACTTTTAATGAAGTATGTAATTTTATGGAAATAGATGAAAAAACAATGTTAAATATAATAGAAAGTATATCTTTTGCTAAAAGTATAAATGATGATGAAACAATTTATAATAATTTTAGTTTTGATGATAGAAATGAAATAGATGATGAAATACTTTTAAAAAGTGAAATAGAAAATTTAGATAATACTTCACAAGAATTAATTAATTATAGATATTACCAAGGATTATCACAAATGGAAACAGCTGAAGCTATGGGACTTTCACAAGCAAAAGTATCAAGACAAGAAAAATTAATATTAAGTAAAATTAAAGATAATATAACAAACTAAAACGCAATTTAATTGCGTTTTTTAAGTGATACAATATATCCAATAACACCAAGTATTACACCAACAGCAACTGTAAAATAAATATATTTAGTTCTATCAATTTTAACTACATTATCATCTTTAATAACAATATTATCTATAAAAGAATATTCATTTTCATTTATTTCATTATCACTACTATAAATAATAGTAATAATATAATTTTTAGTAGTAAATACACTACCAATTTGATATATATCATATCCAGTTGATTCTTTAGTAGGATAATATAAATTATATCTTAAAATAGTTCTATCATTTAAATTAACTTTTTCAATATTAGTTACATCTACACTAACTTTATATTCTTCAAGTCCAGAATTTAAATTGTTTTTTAAATATTCTTTTTGTTTTTCAATATCTTCATCAGTATAAGTAGCTATATCATACTTAAGAGTTTTATTATTTGCTATAGTAATAGCAATATATTTATTATCTTTAGTCCATTTATAAACATTATTTTCTATTTGTTCTTCTTTATAATCATTAGGAATATCTATTTTAAAATAATCATTTTCATATGCTTTTATATTAGTTATTGATAATATTAATAACAATATTATAAATAATTTTTTCATATAAACACCTCTTATGTATTATAAAACAATTGTGATAATTTTAAAAGATAGTTTACATTTCATAAAATAAATAATATAATAAAATTACTATTTTGTTAAATAGTAGAAAGTAGTAAATATGAAAAAAGTATTAAAAATAATATTAATTTTAGTTGTTATATTTATTATTTTAGGAGCAGGTAGTTATATTGATTATTATGTAGCTAAAACTAAAAATACACATCCTAAAATAGCAATTAAAAAAGAGATAAATAGTGATTTAATAGTTTATAATGGTATGTTTTATAAAATGTGGTATTGTAAAATTAATAAAGTATATACAATAGGTAGTTATGGAGATAAAGATGCTATATGTAATAAAAACTATGAATATACAGATGGATATTATACAAATACTTCAGGAATAAAAATATCTAAAAGAGATTTACAATTACTTACAAATACTGGAATATATACAAGTGAAATGATTGAAAATATGAGTAGTGATACACAAGTAGAAAATGCAATACATGTAGCTTTTGATTATGAAAGTAATAAATATAAAACAATTAATCAAATAGATAATTATAAAATAGTAGTTTTTCAAGAATTTAAAGAAGATAAAGATGGTAATTATAAATGGGTATATGATGAAAATGATACAACTAAATATTATTGTCTTTCTAAAAATAAAAATGTATTAAGTAAAGCTTCATATGATGGAGTTGAATGTGGAGAATTTAAACAAATAAAAATGGATGATAAGTGGTGTGAAAACTATAAAAGTTCAACACTAGCTTATGAAGATAATATTGAAAAATTATGTGAAGAGTAGAAATACTCTCTTTTTATATACTATTACTAAAACAAAAAAATAACCGAACAAAAACTCAAAAAATGACCGAATAAAATTATAAAAAATGACCGAATAAAAGAACAAAAAGTAACCGAATATAGTTGACAATTTTGTATTAATTTTATATAATTTATTTATAGTGGAGGTCTTTGAATATGGAAATTAAAAATTATAAAAAAAGACTTGTTGATGATAAAATAGAAGAATATTTAAAATTATTTGGTGCTGTATGTATTGAAGGTCCAAAATATTGTGGTAAAACATGGGCAGGTAGGTACCATGCTAACAGCGAAACACTACTTCATACAACAACAGGTGAATCTTCTAATGAAGTAGAATTAGCCAAGATATCACCTAAAATAATTTTAGAGGGAAAAAAGCCAAAATTAATTGATGAATGGCAAGAGGCCACTAATTTATGGGATGAAATTAGAACTGATGTTGATAAAACAGGTTTAAAAGGTCAATATATTTTAACAGGTTCTTCTACACCAAATAGAAAAGGAATATCTCATAGTGGTGCTGGAAGATTTGGAAAAATTCATCTTCGTACTATGTCTTTATATGAATCAGGGGATTCAAGTGGATTAATATCTTTACAAGACATTTGTAATGGAAAAGAAATTTCAAAGTCTACTGGGGAAGTTGATTTAAGACATTTAATGTATTTGGTTATTAGAGGTGGATTTCCAGGATGCATAAATTATACTTCTGATCAATCGAAAAAAGTAATAAATGAATATATAAATTTAATTATAGATGATGATTTATATCGCTTAGATGGAGTAAATAGAGATAAACACAAGATGAAATTGCTGCTTAAGTCATTAGCAAGAAATGAGAGTACAACAGTATCAAACAAGACATTAAAAAATGATATTAAAGAAAACGATAACAAAGATATTGATGAAGATACTTTAACTAAGTATTTAAATGCATTAGATAAATTATTTTTGCTAGACAATGATGTGCCTTTTGGAATTAATATTCGTTCATCTATAAAAGTAAAACAATCAGAAAAGAGACATTTTGCAGATCCATCTATTGCTTGTGCATTGTTAGATGTATCAGAAGAAAAATTAGTAAATGATTTGGAAACTTTCGGTTTTTTATTTGAAGCTATGGTAGAAAGAGATTTGAAAATATATGCCGATTCTTTTGAAGCAAAAAATTATCATTATCAGGATTATCAAAATAGAGAAATTGATCACATAATAGAATTGAAAAATGGAAACTGGTGCTGCTTTGAAATTAAACTTGGTGTAAATGAAATAGATAATGCAGCAAATAATTTAATTAAAATACGTGACTCTATAAAAAATGAAGGTGGTCGTGCCCCTAGCATTTTATGTGTAGTTTGTGGTATGTCAAATGCAGCTTATAGAAGACCTGATGGTGTGTATGTAGTACCAATAACAGCATTAAAAAATTAATAAATATGAAAAATTATGTGAAGAGTAGGTGATACTCTTTTTCATTTGTCATAATTTCTGTCACTATCAAGGGAAAATTTCCTAACTAAGAAATAATTTTCTTTTTAGAATTATGTTTTTCAATATATTTTTGAT
>CANRCX010000044.1 GCA_947629235.1 uncultured Bacilli bacterium
TAATAATAAGTGCAATTATAAAAGTTGTTAAATATAGAAAAAAACATAGTCCACTTTTAGCATCAAGTAAATGTATTAATTTAACTGTTGCTATGATTTCAATGATTTCTTTGGAAGTTGCTATGGTTTCAGAGTTTGGAGCAAATGATAGTGAATTTAAAATGATAATGACAAGTATAATGGGATTTGTAGTATGTATTATAAATACTTCTATGTCTATATATATGATAGTTAGAGCTAATAAAAAGTTAAAAAATATATGATACAAATTACAAGCATTTTATTATATTTTTATTGGTTGTGTATAATAGATACTTTAATAATTTTTTAATATTTTTAATTTTATAATCTTGACTTTTAATATATATATATATAATTAAGATATATTAAAGGAAGGTAGAAATAATGAAAAAAAGTTTTAAAAAATATTTATTAGTAATGTTGATGTTTTCTATAGTATTAATTCCATTTTCTAGAATTTTTGCAAAAGATAAAATTATAGAAGATCTTGAAAAAGGTGAAACAATAGATGTAAATGTAGTTGATCCAGTTAATTTAACTAAAACATTAAATTATTTTAAGGATGAGTATATTAAATCTAGACCAAATGACACAGAAACTGCTAATTCATATTTTACACCTGAGGGATATGCTGGAGAAATTTTAACAGCATATGTTTCATCAAGAATTAAAGAACAAGATGTTCTTGCTTATGTTTATGATTGTGATAAAAATTATACTTGTAAGGTTTCAATAACTTATTTTGATGGTCTTCTTGGACATGTTACAGAGAAAAAAGAATATAATGCTAAATTCAATATGATAGGTAAATATGATTCAAAAATAGAAGACGAAATGCTAGAAACATATAAAAAAATAAATAGTATGAGTGGTCAAGGTAAATTTATATTAGAAGATATGTATATGGTAGATTTTTTATATAATATATCAAAGGATAATTACGCTATGACTTATTTATTATCATATGCAGTTAATTTTACTGAAGGAATAAAAGAAATTAATAATAAAAATTATAATTTTTATGCCACAAATAATATGGGTAATGCAATACCTTGTATGATTGGATTTGGTGGTGGATTAATGTTTGAAGATAAAAATAGTAGTGTATATTTTTCAAGTCCATCTTCAGAACCTGTATCATTTGGTATGAGTTATAACTATATAATATATATTGATGAAACAACACCAGATACAAAAGAAGATTATATTAGAGCCGCTGAAAAAAGAATAAATGATTATTATGGTAAAGATGTAGTCGATATTAAATATAAAGAAAGTTTAAAAGATACAGTTGAAAAAGATTGCAACTATCAATGTAACTATGAAGACTATGCACAAGATGAATATGGATATGGTAAATTAAATATGTTACCTAATATGTATACTTTAACAATTAATAATAAAGAATATGATTTCTTAATAGTAAAAGATAATAAAAAATTAACTTATCCAACAGGTGTAGAAACAGTAGATTATACTACTAATATAGCAATTGAAACTCCATCAAATAGTAATGTACCACTTGATAGCAAAATAGAAATTAGCTTATATGATAAGGATTCAAAAGAATTTAGTAAAATAGAAGATACACATAAAGAATATAAATTTTATGATGTATTTGATATAAAATTATATTCACAAACTGCAGAAAAATATATATCTAAATTAGATAGTGGTTACTTTAGAGTAAAATTACCTTACAAGAAAGAATATGATGGTAAAAAATTAGTTGCATATTATTTTAATGAAAATGGTAAAGAAGAAAAATATAAAGTAACTAAGAAAGATAATTATATATATTTTGATACGAAACATTTCAGTGTATATTCAATAGGAGAAGAAAATTCATTAGATAATACACCAAAAACAGGAATTAGAGATTATTCTTTATTAGCATTAATTATTACTTTGATTTCATTATGTGGAATGGTAAAATTAAGAAAAAATTAATATAAAATTTAAATGAAGTGGTGTAGAAAACCATTTCATTTTTTTATTTAGAGGTATATATGAAAAAAAATAAAAAATTTAAAATAGTTATTTATATTATCTTAATATTTACTTTTATTAGTAGTTTCTCATATTTTGTGTATAAAAAATATAATGATTATAAAGATAAAAAAACAAATAATTTTGATATAAGTAAGTTTAAAATAGATGAAATTAATTTACTAGATGGGGTTGATATGAGAAGTGAAAACCAAATAAAATTAGAAGAATTAAGAAAAGAAAATAAAGAAATAATTGGTTGGTTAGAAATAAAAGATACAAATATTAATTATCCAATATTACAAGCAAAAGATAATGATTATTATTTAGATCATAATTATAAAAAAGAAAAATCAACTTCTGGTAGTTTATTTTTAGATGCAAGTTTTGATTTAGAAAAAGGAAGTAGTAATTATTTAATTTATGGTCATAGAAATAAAAATGGATTAATGTTTGAAGATTTAATGAAATATGCTAAAAAAGATTTCTATGAAAAACATAAAACATTTAACTTTACAACATTAAAAGAAGATGCAACATATGAAGTATTAGCAGTATTTTATTCAAGAGTTTATTATACAAATGAAACAGATGTATTTAGATATTATTATTTTGTAAATGCTAAAAATGAAGATGAATTTAATGATTATGTTTTTAATGCTAAAAAAGCAAGTATTTATAATACTGGAGTAACTGCTAATTATGGCGAACAATTAATTACATTATCTACTTGTGAGTATTCACAAGATAATGGAAGATTTGTAGTTGTTGCTAAAAAAGTTAAAAATGATTAATTGTTTTTAAAATATAATAAAAATCAAACAATGAAAATGAAATAAAAAAATTGATTAACAATATTAAAAGATTATCAGTTTAAAATTGATAATCTTTTAATATTTGCTTTTTTAATTTAATAATTGATTGTATGATTATTAAATGATATTTTATGTAGTATATTTATATTTATATTTTGTAATAAATTTTTAGCATATTTATAATAAAAAAGTGTTATAATATTACGTCGGGGGTAAAAATATGAAAAAAATAACAGATTTTATTGTGAAAGGAAGATATATATTTTTAGTATTATTTATAGTTATATCAATCTTTAGTTTATATCTTTCTACTAAAGTAAATATAAATGATGATATTATGAAATATCTTCCTAAAACAAGTGAAACTAAAATTGGTAAAGACATTATGGATAAAGAGTTTACAGAACAAGATTCTTCAATACTTAATGTTATGTTTAAAGGATTGTCAGATAGTGAAAAGGAAGATACTTTAAAAAAATTACAAAGTATTGATGGCGTAAGTTCTGTTGATTATGAAAATACAGAAGAATATAATAAAGACAAATACACTTTATATGTTCTAAATGTAGATGATTACGACCATTCTGAAACTGCCACGAATGTTTATAATTATGTTAAAGATAATTTTAGAGTCTCAGGAATGAGTGGTTCTATATATGATGAAAATAAACCAATATTACAATTATGGATTGTAATATTAGCAATAGCTTGTGCAATGATTATTTTAATAATATTAAGTGATTCTTATGTTGAACCATGGCTATACTTAATTTCTATAGGAATAGCAGTATTTATTAATAAAGGCACGAATATTATGTTTGATAGTGTATCATCAATAACAAATTCCATTGTTGCTATATTACAACTTGCTTTATCTATGGACTATTCAATTATGTTATCTAACAGGTATAAGCAAGAGAAATTAACTCATAGTAATAAAATAGATGCTATGAAAGAAGCACTATATCATTCTTTTAAAGCCATATCCAGTAGTTCAGTTACAACAATTGTAGGTTTAGTTGCTCTTGTATTTATGAGTTTTACCATTGGTAAAGATTTAGGATTTGTTTTAGCCAAAGGTGTATTATTAAGTTTAATTAGTATTTTCTTTTGTTTACCAGCATTACTTTTAATCTTTGATAATTTGATTGCTAAAACGCAAAAGAAATCTCCTAAATTTAATTTAACAGGATTAGGAAAATTTATATACAAGACTAGATATGTTCAAGGGGTTTTAATAGTTATATTATTTGTTGTAGCTTATTTTCTAAAAGGAAATATTGGGATACTTTATACAGGTTCGGAACAAGATAAAGTTGGAAAAGTTTTTCCAGCAACAAATCAAGTTGCTATAGTATATAACAATAAATATGAAGAATTAATAACAGATTATTGTAAAAAACTAGAGCAAGATGAAAAAATAGACCAAGCATTATGTTATTCAAATACTATTAATGAAAAATTGGCATATAATGAATTAAATAAAAAGTTTGAAGATTTAGGTCAAGATACCCAAGTAGAAGAGTATCTAATAAAACTTATTTATTACAATTATTATAATAAAGATGCTAATAATAAAATGACATTAAATGAATTTATTTCCTTTATTAAATCAGACATTTATACTAATGATAATTTTAGTGATTCGATAGATCAAGATACTAAAGATAATTTAGAAATACTCGAAAATTTTACATCACCATCTTTAATTAATAAAAAGAGAAGTACAAAAGAAATTGCTGATATTTTAGGAATGAATGAAGATGATGCCGAAAAAATCTTGATTTATTATAATAGTAAAAATGTTGAAACTAAAATGACTATTAAAGAATTTGTTAATTTTATGCTTAATGATGTAGCAAATGATAAAGAATATTCATCAAGTTTAGATAAAGCAACTATTTCAAAATTAAAACAATTGCAAAAATTCGCTGATGTAAATAATATAAATAAGAAGATGGATGCAAGTGAACTTTCTAGTATTTTTGGAATAGATAAAGATTTAATCGAGCAATTATTCTTATTTTATAGAACAACTGTAGATAGCAATACAAAAATGACATTAAATGAATTTGCTAATTTTGCTTTAAATATGTCTAGTAATGATTCTTATAAAGAAAATATTATTAAATCATTAACTCTTCTAAAAACATTAAGTAATAAACAAAATGTAACTACTGCTCTCAATATGACATCAATGAAGACATCTTTAAATAATTTAGGATTAAGTTTAGATGATAATACTTTATCACTTTTGTATATTTATTATACAGGTTATAATACGAATACAAAATTAACATTGAATAAGTTTGCAACTAACGCATTACAGATGGCTGAAAAAGAAAACTATAAATCTTATTTTAATAAAGATACTTTAGAAGATACTTTAAAATCATTAAAAACCATAGTATCATTAAATTCCTATTATGATAAAGAATTATCAAATACAGAGTTATATAAAATGTTTGAAATAGATGAAGAAACTAGTGCTAAATTAAACTATGCAATTACGCAAGGAAAATCAGATACTTATAATATGACACCTTTACAATTTGTAAATACTTTATTACAAACAAGTGACATAGCATCACAATTAAGTGAAACTCAAAAAACTTCTTTAGGTACTGCACAATATATAATGAATAATATTTCTACTGAATATGGTGTAAATGAATTAGTGAGTGCTTTAAATCAAGATAAAACTGTGGTAAGTGTGATTTATGGTGTATATGATTCTCAAAGTGGTAAATTAAAAGATATATCTGTAAAAGAATTAATTAATTTTCTATATAACAATAAATCAAATCCTTTATTAAAAGAAAAATTAACATCAATAAGTGATTTATTAGAACTTTCTCATATAATAGTTAATAATTTAGATACAACTTATAGTTATTCAGAAATAAGTAATATTACAGGTACAGACAAAGATCAATTAGCTAAAATATTTGGTGTATATGATTATACTAATGAAAAAACTACCTTAACACCTTTAAAATTAGCAAATTTAATATTAAAAAATAAAGATAACGAGTTATTAAAGGGTAAAATATCTAATTCAGAAATTAGTGAACTATCTTTAGTTAAAGAAGTAATGATATCAACACTCAATAATACAAAATATACATCTT
>CANRCX010000045.1 GCA_947629235.1 uncultured Bacilli bacterium
TTTCAACATAAAAAAGTATTTTCCTTAAAATAAAAGACAAATAAGTTATATATTTTACCTATTTGTCAACAGTCTGAGATACTTTTTTTAAAGTATCTATTATAATACATCATAATCAAATAATGTTTTTTGTTCATTTATTTTAAATTCTCTATATGTTTTTTCAGTTACAATTCTACCTCTTGAAGTTCTTTTAACATATCCTTCTTGAAGTAAAAATGGTTCAATTACATCTTCTATAGTTGTTGCTTCTTCACCAATGGATGACGCGATTGATTCAATACCAACAGGTCCACCATTAAATTTTTTAATTATACTCATTAAGTATTCTACATCAGTACTATCAAGACCAGATGAATTTATTTTAAGTCTATCTAATGATTTTTTAACAATTTCTAAGTTTATTTTATTAATTCCTTCAACTAAAGCAAAATCACTAACTCTTTTTAATAATCTATTAGCAATACGTGGTGTTTTACGAGAACGAATTGCTATTTCATGTGCAGCATCTTTATCAATTTTAGCACCAATAACTCTAGCAGTTCTTTCAACTATTTGTGTAAGTTCATCATCTGTATAAAATTCAAGTTTACTTACTATTCCAAATCTATCTCTAAGTGGACTAGATAAATCTCCTGCCCTTGTTGTAGCACCAACTAATGTAAATGGTGGTAAATCTATTTTAATACTTCTACTTTGTCCTTCACTACCAATTATAATATCAAGTTTAAAGTCTTCCATAGCACTATAAAGTATTTCTTCTATATATCTTGGTATTCTATGTATTTCATCTATAAATAGTACATCATTTGGTTCAAGAGTTGAAAGTATTGCTGCAAGATCTCCACTTTTTTCAATAGTAGGTCCACTTGCTGTTTTAATATTACTTCCAAGTTCATTTGCAATAATATGTGCAAGAGTTGTTTTTCCAAGTCCTGGTGGACCATAAAGTAAAACATGATCTAGATTAGTATTTCTCATTTTAGCCGCAGTAACAAATACTTTAATGTTTTCTTTTACATCATTTTGACCAATATATTCATCAAAAGAATCTGGTCTTATATTCTTTTCAAATGTATCAGTTTCTAGTTCATGATTTGTTACAACTCTTTCATCCATAATATTTCTCCTCTATATATTTATATATTTGATTCCAATTATCAACTCTATTAAATCTTTTTTCATCATGATTATAAGCATTAGTAAATAAAAGTACATCTATTCCTTCATTTGATACATCTGCACAATGAGATTCTTTATCATCTATAAATAAAGTTACATTATTTTCTCTACACTCATCTTCTTTAGTACCAGTATTTACAAATACTTTATCATATTTAATACCATATCTATCTAAATAATCTACTGTAAGTTTATATGGATCAGTTAAATATTTATCTTTTCTAAAAGAAATAATTATTATTTTATTTCCTTCATCATGAAGTTTATTTATTATTTCTTTAGCACCTTCTTTAATCTCTGCATGATCCATTATATATTCAAGTCTATCTTTAAAGAATTTACCTTTCATATCTTTTTCCCAACCCATCATTTCAGTAAATTCATATGCATTTACATCTTTAACACCACTTCCACCAAGTACTTCTTTATCATATTTATCTGCTTCTTCAATAATTAATTCATTAGTAGAACAAATAGTATCATCCATATCAATTCCAATTACCATAATTTAACCTCATTTCAATAATAATTTTAACGCTTCTTTTATTTGTGATTCAATAGGTAACTCTGTATTTACTTTTGAAACAACATTTTTAATATCATTACTTTTGTATCCAAGTGCTTCAAGAGCAAGAGTTAACTCATCATTTACTATTGTATTATTTTCACTCATAACAAGTTTACCTTTTAAATCTAAAATAATTTGCCTTGCTAGTTTTTCACCTATTTTAGGTATTTTCTTTAAATATAATATATTTTCTCTATCTACTGCATCAACTATACCATTAATTGATGATGTCGCAAGAATTGTTAGAGCCATTCTAGGACCAAGTCCTTTAACATCTATTAATTTTAAAAATAAATCTCTTTCATCTTCACTTATAAATCCATATAATGTATTTTCATCTTCTCTAACATGATTATATAAATAAACTGTTTCTTCTTCATCTAATTTAAATCTATATGGGTTTGGTGTATAAACTCTATATCCTACACCATTTACATCAACTACAACATAATTTGCAAATTGTTTAGTTATAATTCCTTTTAAATATTCATACATATTATCATCCTCTATATAAAATTATAACATAGATTATATTGTTTAGTAAATTAAAAAATAGATCTTTTAAAAGACCTATTTTACTTGTTTAATTGATACTTTCATAGTAAAGTCATTAATCTTAATTTCTTCTTTTGCACTCTTACTTTCTTCTAATGATGTTGCTAAGACTTCATCCATTATGTATTTTTTGAATTGATTAACTGCAGATACTATTTCTTTTGGTGCAGAATATTTCATTTCAATTCTATCTGCTATATCAAATTCACTAGTTTTTCTTAAATTTTGTACTTTTGATACAATTTCTCTTGCAAGACCTTCATTAATTAAATCTTCACTAAGAGTTGTATTAATAGCAACAGTCTTATAATTTAACATAACTGCTTTATAACCATCTTTTGCTTTAATATCTTTAAGTACATAATTATTTTCAATAGAATATTCAATTCCATCAAATTCAACTTTTAAAGCACCCATTTCTAATTTTTTAACTTCTTCAGGAGTTATATTAGATAAATATTCACTAAATTTATTAATATTACTTCCAAATAGTTTACCTACTTCTTTAAAGTTTGGTTTATATTGAATAGTTAAATATTTACTCATATCATCTTCCCAAACAATATTTTTAACATTTAATTCTTCTTTAATTAGATCTTCAAATTCTTTTATAGTATCTTTATATTTACTTTCAAATATTACTTCACTAATAGGTTGTCTTACTTTAACTTTAGCTTCATCTCTAATATTTCTAGCAAGCGAAATTAATTCTATTACTAAATCCATTTTATTTTCAAGTTCAATATTTATTAATTTCTCGTTTACTTTTGGATAATCTGCTAGATGTACACTTTCTTCATCTGTTAATTTTGTATAAATTTCTTCACTAATAAATGGTACTATTGGAGCAATTAATTTACAGATTCCACATAGTACATCATAAGTTGTTTTATAAACAGCTTTTTTAGAAGTATCAAGTTTACTACCCCAGAATCTTCTTCTATTTCTTCTTATATACCAGTTAGATAAATCATCACATACAAAGTCTTGGATAAAGTGTACTGTCTTATTCATATCATAATGATCCATTGCATCAGTTACATTTTTAACTAAATTATTATATTTAGAAAGTAACCATTTATCTATATCTTCAAGATCTTTATATTTAACATCAAAACTTCTTGGATCTACTTTATCAGTATTAGCATACATTTCAAAGAATGTATATGTATTTTTAAGAGTACTCATAAATTTAGAATTTACTTCTTTAATACCATCTTCATCAAATTTAAGTGGTGTCCATACAGGACTTACATGTAACATATACCATCTAGTAGCATCTGCTCCATATTTATCCATAACTGCAAATGGTTCAACTGCATTACCACGAGATTTATGCATTTTTTGTCCATATTTATCAAGTAATAAATCATTTACAAGTACATTTTTATAAGGTGCAATATCTTTTAAGAATACAGATACTACTATTAATGAATAGAACCATCCTCTTGTTTGATCAATTCCTTCTGCTATAAAGTCTGCTGGGAAATGAGTATCAAAATATTCTTTATTTTCAAATGGATAATGATATTGTGCAAATGGAACTACTCCACTATCAAACCAAACATCAATAACATCTGGAATTCTTGTCATTTCTTTACCACAATCTGGACATTTAATATGTACATTATCAACATATGGTTTATGTAAATCAATATCATGATCTATTTTTTCTATTGATTTTTCTACAAGTTCATCAATTGATCCTATCATTTCTTTATGTCCACAAGAACAAGTCCATAAAGGAATTGGACATCCCCAATATCTACTTCTTGAAATTCCCCAATCTTGTAAATTTTCAAGCCAGTTTGCAAATCTCTTTTCACCTACATAATCAGGAAACCAATTAACATGTTTATTAGCTTCAACAATTTTATCTTTAAATGCAGTTACTTTAATATACCATGCTGGTTTTGCCATATATATTAAAGGAGACTTACATCTCCAACAGTGAGGATAATTGTGAGTTAATTTTATTTTCTTAAATAATTTATCATTTTTCTTTAAATAATCTATTATTTCAAGTTCTAATTCTGGATCAGTAACAATTCTTCCTTTCCATGGACCATCTGTATATTTTCCATCAAGTCCAACAGGTTGTAACATTGGTAAATCATATTTTTGACCTACTAAATTATCATCTGCACCAAATGCAGGAGCAGTATGTACAATACCAGTTCCATCTTCCATAGTTACATAACTATCACATGTAACATAGAATGCTTTTTTATCTACTTTAAAGAAATCCATAAGTTGTTCATATTCTGTATATTCAAGGTCTTTTCCTTTATATGTTTCTAGTACTTTATATTCACTTCCAAGTACACTATCAGCAAGTTTACTAGCAAGTATAAATTTATAACCTTTACTTTCAACTTTAATATATTCTTCATCTGGATTTACACAAAGAGCAACATTCGCAGCAAGTGTCCATGGAGTTGTTGTCCATGCTAAGAAGTATTCATCTTTATCTTTTAATTTAAATGGTATGATTACAGAATTTACATCTATTTCTTGATATCCATCTGCTACTTCATGACTAGAAAGTTCTGTTCCACATCTAGGACAATATGGTAATACTTTATGACTATGATAAATAAGCCCTGCATCAAAGAATTGTTTTAAAATCCACCATTCACTTTCTACATATTCATTTTTAAATGTAACATATGCATTTTCAGTATCAATGAATTGTCCCATTCTATCAGTAAAACGAACAAACTCTGATTCATTTAATCTTACATTTTTCTTACATTCAGCACAGAATTTTTCTACACCATACTTTTCAATATCATTTTTGTCTTTAAATCCAAGTAGCTTTTCAACATTAACTTCAGTTGGAAGTCCATGAGTATCCCATCCTACTTTTCTATCTACTTTATAACCTTGCATTGTTTTATATTTACAAACTGCATCTTTTAATATTTTAGCTATAAAATGATGTACTCCTGGAAATCCATTGGCATAAGCAGGACCATCATAGAAAACAAAATTATCACAATCTTTTCTATTTTCAATAGTCTTATTTAATATGTCCATCTTTTGCCATTTTTCAACCATTGCTTCTTCTACTTCTTTTATTGTTCCTTTGTCTAATTCTTTAAACTGTTTCATACTTTTTTCCTCCTACATAAAATAAAAAGGAATGATACAAGGAGTCAATAAGACGGTACCATCCCTAAATTTAACTTAATTGATGTAACGTATCACACGTACTTATCTTATCCATAAGTAACATTAGAAGTGATCTATATATAACTTCAATTATTAGTTCACACCTTCCACTAACTCTCTTTAAAATTCATTATATATCGTCTTCCTCATTTGTTTTACAACACAAATATTGTAACATTTAAAATTATGTTTGTAAAGTAATTTTTATTACTAATTTTAATAATCATGTAGTGTTACAATTGATGTGAAACATTTCTATATAAAAAAAGTAATTCAAGTCGTATAATTGAGTTAACCAAAAC
>CANRCX010000046.1 GCA_947629235.1 uncultured Bacilli bacterium
ATTACTTTTCTATTTATTGATATGTCTTTTTCAAGATTAACACTATTTAATATTGGTGCTTCCCCATATTTTAATATCGTATCTTCAAATACAATATCTTCTAAAAAACTCGTCTCTAATCTAGAAAAATATCCTCCACTTTTATATTCATTATATTCATAATCATATACATAATTATAATTTAATATTTCAAGAGAATCTGGTATGATTGATTTCTGTTGGATATTTCCTAAATTATCATATTCATTTAATGTAACTTCACTTAAAAATTTGGACTTAATTTGCTTTTTTATTACATTTTGATCTTTATCATAACTATATGTTGTAACATATATATCTTGTTCATCATTTCTATTAACTTCTGTTTTATTAGTTAATTTATTATATTTATCATAATTATATGATACTATGTCTTTATCTATATATGTTATTTTTTGTAATCTATTTAGTGAATCATATGTGAATGTATATGTTCCATTGGGATATATTTTATTAGATATTAACCCTGTATAATAATTACTATATACATAATAATTTAATTTCGTTAATATTTCATTATCTAATCTTATTTCTTTATAATTTCCCCATGAATCATATTGATTATAATTATAACTTTGTATATCTTCAATACTTATTTTATTATAATTATCATATTTATTATAATTGAATTGGTGGGTAATAGTTTCTGTTTCTATGTCATAAATCTTTTTTTCAATACGATCTTTATCATCATATTGATAATGATTTACTATTCCCCTAGAACTATTTGCTTTGATTAGGCGGTCTTTATCATCATATTCAAATGCTTGTGTTGTTCCATCATAATCTTTCATTAATAAAATATTGCCATTTTCATCATTTGTTTTTGTTGATGAAATGGTTTTTTTATTTTTGGTTGTTATTAATGTCTTACATAAAAAATTATTATCATCATATGAAAAACTAAACTCATTTCCACTTGAATCTGTTATTTTTACTATATTACCTATATTATCATATTCATATTGATATATTTCACCTGTTGCATCAACTATTCTTTTTAATCTTGAATTATCATCTATATCAAGATTAGTTGTAGCTGTGCCACTAGCAATTTCTGTTAGAGTATTTTGTTTACTATAACTATAATAAGAACCAAATGATTCTTTATATAAACCAAAATCACTTAAATATATAGTATTCTTTCCTCGATATTCTAGCCCTATTGTAACTGATTTATAAGCATCTAAAGTAATTATACTTTGTGATACTAGTTGATATTCATATATATTTCTATTGATATCAAAACTATATACTTTTTCTTTAAGATTAATATATTCTACTTTAATATATGAAACAAAATAATCATTACGACTTATATCTACTTTAGAAAAAAAGGAAAATAAAAGCTCTTCTAAGGCTCCACCACTTAAATCAATTTTTTGTTCAATTGATTTTACTTGATCTATTTTACCAGTTATTTTAATAGCTTTAGAAAATATTTTATTTAATGGTTCTAGTAATACTTGATTTGTTACTATATCATTATCAGTGAAATTTTTCATATTCCAATTTGTTGTTAAATCATTGAATTTACCATTGTTTATAAAATTATCTCTAGTACTTGCTTCATCAAGACATAAAGAAAAATTAGATAATCTTACATCTGTTTCCTTAGAGGCTATAATACTTACTTTAATAGACTTTGTATTTGAAAGATTAATATCATTAATATAAATATCTTCCCATATATTATTTAAATCTTTATTAATAACATAATTATTGTTATCAAGTTTTATTTTTATAGATATGGTTCCTTTTCCTCTAACATATCCTTTGAAATATATTGTTTTTCCTATATATGAATTTATATTTTCTATTGTTTCATATATTTCAAATGTACTAGATGTAATATTATAAATTCTTAAAGATTTTTTACCATTGAACCCAAGACTTTTTTCTATATTTCCAATACTATTTTGCTCTATTTTCCATTTGAAATCTTCTTCTATATCTTCATTATCAAAATTACCATTCAATAATATATCACATACATTTTTTTCTAAATTCGATTCACCTATATTATAAGGATATCTTCCTATATCACTATCTTGATATTTCTTCATCAATACATTTCCATATTGATCTGATTTTAAATAACATAGTCCATAATTATCAAAATAATAATATGTTGCTTCATTTAATTGATTGGTAATGGTTGTTATATTGTTCTTATTTATTATATTAATACTTTGATTTACTGATGAACTTAAATATAGTTTGGAACTTATATCATGTATTTTATTATTTAAATATTCATAACTATATCCTTGTAATGTATCATTATCATATGCAAATGTTAGTAAATATGGTGCTAATGATTGATATTCATATTTAGCTACATTTTGAACTATTTCCTTTTCGGTTGGATTGTTGTTATTACAATATTTTACTGTTGATAAAAGGAATTTACCATTTATTGAAGTATATTCTAATAGTAAATAATTCATTTTGCCATATACTATTTTTGATATTAGATTGTTATTATTATAAATTAAATTAATAACATCATTATCATTAGATTTTATTGATATTACTTTATTATTGCTTGATATATATTCAATGGTTGTTTTAGATGTGACTTTTCTTACTATACTTAATGGTGTTAATATTTTTTTATCTAATGTATAACCATTAAATTCTATTCTTGAATTATCTTTATTTATAATACTAAAATTAACTTTGTTTGGTGAGAAGATAATATAAGAATAATCTGTTATATTAATATAAAATGAACCACTTTCTTTAAATGGTTTTAGATGATATTTATTCTTTAATTCTTCTACTGTTGTCTTTTGATAATATAAATGATCACCTATTGGATTTTCAATAAGTACGTAATCATCAAGTACTAAAGCATTATATTCAAAGTCAGCTGGACAATGTTCACCAAAAAAACCACTTCTTTTTTCATTATAGATTGTTGATAAAGTAACTGGGGCTTTTCCTGTTGTTGATACATTGATTATTTGGAAAAATAAACTTAAATTATATAAATCAACACTTCCTTTACCAACATATCCTATGTCTTGTTCAATTTTTTCGTGAATATATGATTCATGATTAGGATTATAAAGTTCACCAAATATTATTTTTTCTGTCTTAGAGGGGATATCAAAAGTTAACTTATCTAATGGATCAAAGCTAACTATAAAATATATACTAAAACTACTTGATGATTTATTATTTTGTACTAATTTTGTTATATCAATTGTTTCATAAAATGGTTCATCTTTTTTGCTTACTTGCCATAAGGATATTAGATTATTTAAATATGTGTTAATATTAGATTCATTTATATCATTAAGATTGGTTGGGGTTAATTGATATAAAGATAATATTGCATTATCAGTCATATTACTTAATACTACTTGAAAATATGTTCTACCAAAATTATCTTGTGAATCATATAAAGAAAAAGTAGCTTTAACACATATATAATTTAATTGAACCGTTTTAGTAACTATTTCTACTTTTGGAGAGGATGTTAAATTAGAATATTGTTTTAACACTTTGTTATTCCTCCATGTTCTTTATTTTCTTTTCTACTACGTCTTTATCTAAAAAGAAATCCATATCACTATTATTATAACAAAACATTCTTCTATTTCCTCTTCCAGAAATGAATATGACATCTTGTGGTTTGCTATCATTAATTGCTTTTTCAATTGCTTCTTTTCTATTTATTATTGCTTCATATGGAATCTTTCCATCAACTAGTTTGACTTGTGTTTCTAATAAATCTTGAATTGATGATGAGGCATTATCATTAGATGTGATATATACATAATCACAATTATTTATAATATAATTATATACCCATTTCATTGATTTATTAACATAACTTTTAAATGCTTCGCCCTTATATTCAGGAAGCCATGTATTAAAACCATTTCCAAATGAACCTGTGACTAATTTAATATTATTGATTAATCCTTTTTCTTTATATCCTTTTAATATTTCAAGATGTGGTGTACATGTAATGGAAATAATAATTGTTCGATTATTTATTTTTATTATTTCATCTCTTCCTGGAATGGTTATTACTTTTAATAATTGATTGAATGTTGTTTCACTAAATTCATTTAATGTATCTAATATTGCCATGGCAAGGGTTATATTTAAGCCATTAAATGGCATTATTAATTTTGATGATATTGGATATGATTTATTTTTAGTTCTTATTCCAAATTCTAATCCATCTAAATTATGAAAGATATCATTAGTTGGATATAATAAATAATCAATATTTTCTTCTTTAAAATTCTTTACACTTGCAATGTGTTCAGAAGAAAATATTTTATATGGTTTATTATTTAAACTAAGAAATTCTTCTGTTGGTATTTCCGTAAAGATTGGATATATACATATTGTATCATCTTCACTTGGTATATCTTTAAAAAATGATTTCTTTATTTCAATATATTCTTCTTTTGTATATTGTAATGTATTATGACATGGATATAGATTTGTTATGGCTTTGATTGAAAATGGTATATTATGTAAATATCCTTTTTCAATTGTTCTTTCATTGACTTCTATTATTAAATAATCAGCTTTATATTTAATAGCTCCATTTAATGCATTAATTAATGATGATGAATCGAAAATAGGAATTTCTACTTCATCTGATGAATCATAATTACTTAATGGTGAATCTATTCCTGCACTTGAATATAATACACTTCTTTTACCTATTAGTTTTAAATATTCATGTACTATATATGCTGTGGTGGTCTTGCCATAACTTCCTGTTATGCCAATTATTTTTAAATTATCATTTTCTATGCTTCTACTTATTGGACTTATTGAATTATCTTCTTTTAATGAATCATATGGATATTGTTTCATCAATTCATTTAATATTTTCTTTGTTTTAATAAAATTATTATTCATATCTATTCTCCTGGTCCAACTGAACTTGTTACTTTAATTATTATATTTATATATCCTATATATTTACTACATATTCTATCTTTATATAATGATAATTTTACTGTGTATGTCTTTTGCGTACCTAATCCGACAGCTATACCATTAATATTAAAAGTTAATGATAGATTATATGTATTATTGTTGGCAATTGATATTGAATTATCAACCGTTACATTTCTTTTAATACTACCATCCATTGTTTCACCTTTTATATATAATGGTTCTTCTGAATTAATTAAATATGTACTAGATTGTGTTTGTGTTCCTGATGATGAAAAAACTAAATTAACATTTTCATTGGGAACTTTAATTATACACCAACTAGGTGTATATGTTTTATCAGTATTTGGTGCTAATATAGGCATACTAACATTTCCACTTTTCCAATCATATAACAATTGATATATTGTTTGATCATTTGATGTACTTTTTTTGATTACATCAACAGTTGGTACATCTATTACTTCTCCTGGAATTACTTTACGTACTATTGATATTTCATCAAAAGTTATTGTTACATATTTTAATATTGTTACTACTTTAGCTACATCTTTATTATTAATAATTAAGTTATCACTCATTTTATCCCTCCACTATGAAATAAATAACGTTTTCACTAAGTGATAATAAAAGATCAAATTGGGCTTGAGTTCCTATCCAAACTATTTGTTCTGTTATGTAATCTGAATTCATTTGTATCTCCTTTGGTAATATTTTAAATTTTATTG
>CANRCX010000047.1 GCA_947629235.1 uncultured Bacilli bacterium
TTTACTAAAAAACTAGAAAAAGTTATTAACATTTTCTAGTTCTTTTATTTTCTTTTAATTTTTACGGAAACTTAAAATTAAAATATAACTTCTGTTTAATGTATTTTACACTATATTTTATTATATTTCAAGAATTTTTATTAATTAATATGTACATTTACTAAACATTAAAAATTAACTTGTTAAAATTAATAATTTTTTAATAAAAGTATAAAAAAAATATTAATGTTTATAATATTATTGTGATATACTAAATAAAGGGGATTAGGTATATGAAAAAGAATAACAAAAAGATAAATAAAAAACATATTAATAAGATAAATTTAATATCTACTATTATTATAATATTTATTATAATAAGTATAACTGCTGCTGGCGGATTCTTTTTATACATTTATTTTAATGCACCTGAATTTAATGCTGATTTATTATATAAACAAGAATCATCTAATATTTATGATTCTAAGGGTAATTTAATCGCAACAATTGGTACTGAAAAAAGACAAATTGTTTCCTATGAAGAACTTCCCCAAGTTTTAATTGATGCTATTATCGCAACAGAAGACTCAAGATTTTTTGAACATAATGGTCTTGATTTACCTAGATTTATAAAAGCAAGTTATGGTTACTTTACTGGTGAAAATGCAGGTGGAGCTTCCACTTTAACAATGCAAGTATCTAAAAATACATTTACTAGTACTGAAAGTGAAGGTCTTGATGGAATAATTAGAAAGTTTACTGATATATATTTATCTGTTTTTAAAATAGAAAAAGATTATTCTAAAAAAGATATTATTGAATTCTATGTTAATTCACCATATCTAGGTGGTGGTAATTATGGGGTTCAAATGGCTTCTAAAACATATTTTAATAAAGATGTTGGCAATTTAAATTTAATTGAAGCTGCAATTATTGCTGGAATGTTTCAAGCACCTGGTGAATATGATCCATATGTAAATCCTGATAATACTAATGAAAGAAAAAATGAAGTTATAGATTTAATGTTAAGACATGGATATATAACTGAAGAAGAAGCAAAAATAGCAAAAGAAATTGATGTAAGTAAAGTAGTTAAAGATACAAGTTCTAGTGTTAATCCATATCAAGGATTTATTGATACAGTTGTTCAAGAAGTTATTGATAGAACTGGTTATAATCCATATGAAACATCAATGGATATATATTCTACAATGGTAAAAAGTAAACAAGATGTTATAAACAATTTTTATAAAACACATAAATTTAAAGATAAGAAAGTTCAAGTTGGAATTGGTATGATTGATAATGATACTGGTGCTATTATCGCGGTTGGTGCTGGTCGTAATAAAAAAGGTGAAATGTCACTTAACTATGCAACACAAATTAACAGACACCCTGGTAGTACAGCAAAACCATTATTCGATTATGGACCTGGTATTGAATATAAAAATTGGTCTACATATACACCATTTATAGATAAAGCAGTAAAATATACAAATGGTGGAACCATGAGAAATGTAGATGGAAGATACTTAGGTTTTCTAACACTTGAACAATGCTTAGTAAAATCAAGAAATACTTGTGCACTCCAAGCATTTAAGTCACTTAGTAATTCTAAAATTAATAAATTTGTAACTTCTCTTGGAATTACACCTGAATATTTAGGTAACAGTAATTATATTAATGAAGCACATTCTATTGGTGGATTTAATGGTGTTTCACCTGTTCAACTAGCTGCTGCATATTCTGCATTTGGTAATGGTGGATATTATACTGAACCACATTCAATAACTAAAATTGTTTATAAAAATTATCAAGACGAAGTTGTAGAAGAATTTAATTTTGATAAAAATAAAGTTATGAAAGATACAACTGCTTATATGATAGCTTATATGTTAAAGAAAGTTACTAGCTCTTCTGTTAAAGTTAAAGGAACTGACCTAGCAACTAAAACTGGTACTAGTAGTTATGATTCAGCTACACTAAAGAAATTAGGTCTTTCTTCTTCAGTAATACAAGATGCTTGGACAGTAACATTTAGTCCAGATTATAGTGTTGCTATATGGTATGGATATGACAAATTAACTAAAAAAACATATAACACTTCATCTCATGCATGGAGTGAAAGAACTAAAATTCAAAAAGAAATTGTAAATAAAGTAATGGAAAAAAATTCTAAATTCAAAAGACCAAGTGGTATAGTTGCAGCAAGAGTTGTAGTAGGAACTAATCCACCACTTCTTGCAAATTCTCATACTCCAAGTTCAAAAGTACAAACACATTTATTCTTAAAAGGACACCAACCTACAAAAGTTGCAAGTTATACACCACCTAAAAAAGAAACTACAACTAATAATACAAATAATTCAACGAGTAATTCAACTACTACTCAAATTCCAAGTGTAATAAGCCCTGAATAAAAAAAGTAAAATTTTACTTTTTTTATTTTACATAAAATATTTCAATAAATTAAAATATATTATATAATCTTTTTATGAAGAAAAAAATTACTATTATATTAACAATTGTTTTTATATTAACTAGTATATATTGTATATACAAAATATTTATTTGGCATAAAGATAATCTACATATTAAAAATCTAACTAATAATATTATTAATGAATCAATTAAAGAAAATATTGAAGTTGATGAAAATAACAAAAATGAATTTATTGATTTTAATAAACTATTAAATGAAAATAATGATACTAAAGGATGGATACAAGTAAATAATACTAATATTAATTATCCTATTGTTCAATATAAAAATAATGACTATTATTTAACTCATTCATTTGATAAAAAATATACTGATGCTGGATGGATATTTTTAGATTATAGAAATAATATAGATGACTTTGATAAAAATACTATTATTTATGGACATGCAAGATTAGATAAAACTATGTTTGGTACTCTTAAAAATGTATTAAAAAAAGATTGGTATACAAATACTGATAATCATATTATTAAACTTTATACATTAAATGAATACACAGAGTGGCAAGTATTTAGTGTATACCATATTGAAACAGAAGACTATTATATTACAACTGAATTTAAAAATGATGAGTTTAAAGAATTTATAAAAACATTAAAAAATAGATCAATATATAATTTTAATGTTGAAGTAAATGAGAATGATAAAATTCTAACTTTATCAACATGTCATTTAACAAATGAAAAAATTGTATTACATGCTAAACTCATAAAAAAAGAAATTATAGATTAACTATTTACAAAATCTATAATTTTTCCTTCAAAAATTTTATTAATATTATCATTTTCAACTAATTCTTCTGGTCTAAATAATATTTTATTTTTATCTAATATATTTACATTATCACTTGATAATACTTCATATACAAATTCACTACAATAATATTTATTTCTATGAAGTTTTATTTTAAAATAAGCAAGTAATAATCCAGCAATATTATATCCTTTATTAGTTTCTTTAATCTCTTTTACTTTATTTCTTATTTCTTCATATTGATAAGGTGTAACTTCTATTTCATATACTGCTAGTATTGCATTTTTATTTTTAAATAAACCTTTATTTAAATCTTCTTCTTTAAATATTCCGTAAAATGGAAAATGTGTATATTTTCTTCCAAATGAATACATTTCATTACAATTCTTATCAAAAGCAATTGATGCATGAGAATATTTATCATGAGTTAAAACATGTATTGCTCTTGCAACACTTGAATAAGTTTGTGATAAAACAATATAAATTTTTTTATTTTTACTTTTCATCTTTACTCCTAAAAATATCATTAAAATTATCAGGTATACCAATATCAATATTTATATTTTCTCTTGTTATTGGATGTATAAAATTAATTTTATTTGCTACTAATAACATATTTCTATAACCATCTTTTATTCCATATTTTTTATCTCCAACTATTGGAGTATTATTATCTTTCATATGAACTCTAATTTGATTTTTACGTCCTGTTTCAATATTAATATCAAGCATTGTATAATTATTATTACTTTTTATTTTAGTATAATTTGTAATTGCAAGTTTTCCATTTTTATCATTAGTACTATAAGTATATAATGTTTTAGTTTCTTTTAAATAAGATTTAATTTGTCCTTTTTCAAGAGTTTTTCCATGTACAACTGCAATATAATTTCTTTTAACACTATCCCAATTAATTTGTAAATTATTTTTTACTTTTTCACTTTTGGCAAATACTATTATACCACAAGTATCCTTATCTAATCTATGTACAATAAAAACTTTTTGATTTTTTTTATGTAAATAATCATATACTTTAGAATATAAACTAATACCATATTTATCACTATTAATAGTTGGAAGACCACTTTTTTTATAGACTACTATTAAATGTTTATCTTCATATAATATATTTAATTTTTCTTTCTTTTTCATTAGTCACTTCCTAAACTATTTCTTATTTTTTTCTTCAAAATACTTTTTTATATTTTTATTAGTAGTATCTTCTATTCTACTTTTCTTATCTTTATATATTATTAACATTATAATTAATGATATATCATATATAACTGGCATACCAGATATTATATTAATTATTGTATATATAACAATAATATATTTCAAATACTCTTCCCTATTTAATTCATATTTTAATATATCTTTATAAAATAAATACTTAACAATAAAATATGATATTAAAAAATATACAATAAAAAATCTATTTAAATCACTAAAATCAGGTAATCCTAATATATTCATATGTTTAAATATTAAAACTAAAATTAAATATGAAATTATAAATTTAAATAAATATAATTTTTTATTTTCCATTTTATTTCTCCATTATAAGTATAACATTAATGTAAGAAAAATCCTAATATAATAAAAATAATACCAAGAATTAATCCATAAATTAATTCTTTTGATTTAATATGTTCTTTTACTTCACATAAAAGTTCAAATAATGATATATAAATAAGCATACCAAGTGATACAGACATAAGTATTCCTATTAATAAATTACTAAACTCTATATTGAATATATTTAATATTAATACACCTACTATACTTGATAATGAAAGTAAAGAAACTAAAATTGTTTTTTCTTTTTTATCATGTACTAAAGAAGATATTTGTATACCCATTGGTATATTATGAAAAGATACAGCAATCATCATAAAAATACCAAGTTTTATATCTGTAATAGTTGTTGAATAAATTGCTGTTCCTTCTATTAAATTATGTAAAAATAATGCAATAGCTGAAATTACACCAATATGTTCCATATGACTTTTCTTTTTAGAATGAGAATGATTAGGTAAAAATAAATCAAGTAATTTTAATAAAAATATACCACCTAAAATAGATAATATCATTAATATTTTATTATTAAATAATTCTAAACATTCAGGTAATAAATCAAATAATATAAGACCTATTATTATTGAAAATGAAAAGCCAACTGAAAAAACAATTAATTTTTTTTCATTTTTAATAAACTTAGTTATAAAATATCCAATAAAAAATGATAATCCTGATAATAAAGTTATTAACATTGCTTGATAATTCATTTTCTCACCCCAAATTTCAAGATAAATTATAGCACATTTATAGAATAATGCAAACAATAAAAAAGATACTATTGATTATTGTTAGAAATTCCCACTATATATACTAATGGGAAATAAGTCTTAGAAGTAAGTCAAGGGCGAACGA
>CANRCX010000048.1 GCA_947629235.1 uncultured Bacilli bacterium
ATCCCTTTTTATGGGAATTTAATTCTATAATTTATTTTTTTACTTATATTGGGAATTTCCAATACTATTCAATCATTATTTAAAATAATGTCATATTTAATATAACATTACACTTATTATCTAATTTATATTCTTTATCATATAAATAATAGAATAAATCTACTAAATCTATTATTTCATCAATACTATTTATTTCAGATAATTTACTTATAACATTTTTAAATATTTTTAATGCTTCATATCTATTCATTTTAAAATAATTATCATAAGAATTTTCACTATTATATTCTCCTATATAATATGTACTATAATTATTATCATGTTTCATATTAATAATCTTATATTTTTCTTTTATTTTATTTATTTCAATAATATATTCATTTATAAAATCATTTTTATATTTTGTTTTAACTTCAATAGTAATAAAATTATCACTTTGATATATATTAAATATAGAATTATCTTTTTTAATTAAATATACTTTTTTCTTTTTTATTATTTCATTATCAAATAAAATATTACTAGAAATCATATTAGTAATATTTTTTAAATATTCTATATTTTTAATTATTATGAATGTTTCTAAATTAATATCAGCTTTTATATTAAATAAAATGTAATCTGATTTTTTAATAATATCAATATATTCATTTTCTAATACAACTTCTTGCATATAAACCTCTTTCTATCTTTGAATAGCAAGTTAGATTATATCAAGAAATATTATATTATTCAACTAAATATAAATAAAAATATGAAGATTGTCTTCATATTTATTTTGTTAATTTTAATATTCTTTCACTATTTTTTATTTTATTATTAAGATTATTTTTATTAATTAAATTGCATTTTATTAATTTTTCTATATTTTATTCAGAAAATATAGTACTTTCTTGTTCTTTGTATAAATTTAATATTTCAAGTATCTCATCTTCTGTTAGAGAATCATATTTTTGATTTATAAAATTTTGTAATAAATATAATTTCTTAGTTACTCTTAAAATATTATCAAGTTTTAAATAATGTATAAATTCATCATCAAATTTATAATATTTATTTAGTGGTATAAAATATTTTCTATCTACATAACAACCAGTATCCATATCTTTATATGCTTTAATCATATAAGTTCTATATTGCTCCATTGAATTAATATAACTATTCATTAATAGTATATATTCATTTTTAGTAAATTCTTTTTTAAATAATGAATGAAAAGAATTATTAATAGGTCTATTTTCATTATTATAATTAACATCATAATGATTAAGTGTACTACTTTCTAATTCTAATACTTTATCGTTATCAGTAATAGCAGTATATATTCTTTCATTATATGGTATTTTCTCTATTTCATTTCTTTTATATTCATTCATTTTTTCTTTTTCTATTTCGTATGAATGAACAATTACTTTATCATCTTTTTTTTTCAAATAAATACATAATATCACCCTCTAAAAATTATTATATCATTAAAATGATATTATGAATATTATTTTTAAAAATACCCATAATATATTAGGTGATTAAATTGAAAATAATATTTCGTGCTTTAATAATGTTTCTTATATTATTTTTAGTAGTAAAATTACTTGGTAAAAAACAAATTAAAAATTTAACTTTATATGATTATGTATTAAGTATTACAATGGGTTCTATTACTGCAGATACTATTATTAGTTTAGATACTCCACTATATGATGGTATACTTGCACTTCTTGTATTTGCAATAGTTGGATATATAGTATCTGTACTTTCATTTCATAGTCATAATGTAGAAGAATTAGTAGATGGTGAACCTTTAATATTATTTGAAAATGATAATTTTAATTATAAAAATTTAGAAACTGCTAAATTAAGTGTCTCAAAAATACTTGAAAATATTCGTGTAAAAGGATGCTTTGATATTAATGAACTTGATACTGCAATTTTAGAACCATCTGGAGATATATCTATTTTATTAAAAGAAAAATCAAGACCAATTACTAGTAATGATTTAAAAAATAGTATTCAAAAAAATAATAAAATGAAAACTTTAAATTATAATTTAATAGTTGATGGTGTATTAAATAAAAATGAACTTAAAAAAGCAAAAAAATCTATATCATGGTTAAATAAAATATTAAAAGAAAGTGACTTAAATATTGAAGATATTACACTTTTTTCAATAGATAGAAATGATAATGTTACTATATTTGATAAAAAAGTAAAATGAAGCTTTTATATTTATTTTGTAGTATCTAATCTCATAGTTTCTTTAATTGTATTAAAATTATGTTTTTTATATAAATTTTTAGCTTTAATATTATTTGAACATACATTTACATCTATAATATCTATATTATTATCACTTACCCATTGTTTAAAATAATTTATAAGTTTATCTGCTATACCTTTTTTTCTATATTCATTTTCTATATATAATGCATCTAATATAGCTGTTCTTTTACTTACTTCATCACTTGCAATATAACCATATATATAACCTACTATATTATTATTTTCTTCTGCTACTAAAATTAATCTATTTAAATCATATATATAATTTTCATACATATTTGTAACAGTAAAGTTTTCATCTATAGTATCATCATATTGTTTTTCATCTCTAATTAATAAAGTAAGTAATGAATTTAATTTATCAACATCACTCATTTGTGCTTTTCTAATTTTCATATTTTATTCACCTATATATATTTTAACATATTTTTGTATAATAAATGTAATATTTATTGAAAAATAATAAATAAAATTTTATAATTTAAATATGGAGGATAATATTTATGGATATGGAAGTTAAAGCTATGAATTCATTTGCAAGAGATATTACATTTCTAGCAGAAAACTTATCTCAAAAGTCACCTGAAGAAATCAATGCACAAGCTGTTTATGAATATTTAGATGCTTTAAAAAGTGAAGCTCAAAGAATATTTGAAGATAAAATATATGCAAGTGATAATGCAATTTTATATGCTAATAGTGATATTAGTTTTAATAAAGAAAAAACATTATAATTAAAAAATAAAACTTATTTAAAAGTTTTATTTTTTTATTTATTTATCTAAATCAAACAAATATACATTTTCTAAATATTCATCTCTAAACATACGATTTGTTATAAATTTACCACCTAAATGTTTATAAAATTCATTTGATGGATTACCATCTAAGCATCCTATTAAAAGTTTATTAATTCCATGGCTTTTTATTTCATTAATTGCATAATTATATAATAATTTACCATAACCTTTATTTTGATATTCTTTTAGTACATATAAAGAATGTATTTCAGCAGTATTTTCATACCCTTCTGTTTCAAGTTCAAAATAAGTCCATCCAATTATTTTATCATCTAAAGTTAAAACATAATAAAATGGTTTTTCAAGAATATTCTTTTCTAATCTTTTAGCACTATCTTTTTCACCTTTTAATAAATTTTCTAAAAATTCATCATCAACTATTCCTTTATAAGTTGTATTCCAAACTGTAGCTATACAATGTGCTAGTTCTTGTGAATCTTCTTTTTTTCTTTTTCTAATTACTAAATTTTCCATATTAAAGTTTCCTTTCTTATAAATTAATTTTAATAATTTAATATAAGTATGTCAATTAAGACTACTATTTATTAATTTCTTTTGAATTGAAGTTTCTATTTCACATTGCTGTGGTCTTAATTTATGCATTTGCTTACAAAATTGTATTTCATTCCAAATTCTATCAGTAGTATTTTTATTACCATAAAATTTTAATAATTCTTCATATGTATATTCATACATTTCATCTTTATCAAATTGTGATATAGACTCACCTTTATAATTAGCACTATCATTTACTATTGAGTATTCCCATTGATCTAATGTTTCATCATAAACTTCATCATCAGCCCAAAAATCCATAATTAATTTTTGCTTTTCTTCTAAAGTCCAATTTGGATTTCTAAGAATCCAATATCTAATATCAAAGTAACCACATCCATGAGCTTGTGTACTACTTAAATAAATAAAAATATTATAATTATTAAATTTAGTTAAACTATCTTCATTTTTATATTTAATAGTTCCTATTTTATTCATTGCTTCTTTTACAGCAAAAGATTTTTGTTGCTTAGTTAATTTTATATTCTCATTCCATAAACTCATTAATAGAAATGAATATCCACCATTACTAGCACCATTTATAACTATTCTAGCTATATCAGTATTTGTATAGATTGTTTTTATTAAATTATTATATGCAATCTCATCGACATTTTGATAATCTCTTAACATTGCGTCACAAATTGCTACTCCAGTAACTAAATCTGCATTATTCCATTTGTTTTTTTTAAGCTTAACAGCTTCTCTTAATATATTTGGATTACTTTTGATTTTAGACCATATAGCTACCGTATCTCCAAAATTATATTTTGAATAATATAATTCATCATCTAACTTTTCAATATCCATAAAACCACCTTATGCATTTACTATATCATAAATTTAAATATTTTAAAACTCGAACAATCATAGTTTGAGTTATTTTTTTATACAAGTAGATTTTTCTAAATCTTTAATTTCAATAGGTTTATCATCTATAATGATTAATTTATCATCTATTAAATATACACTTCCTGATATAGAGTTAAATTTTTTTATATAAACATTATTACCATAGCTTTGTAATTCATTAGCTAATTGGTTATAATCCATTTTATTTCCACCTTTTTCGTATTCACAATCACACCCAGGAAATATATATGCTTCACCATCATATAATATATTTAATGTGCTTAATAATGATAATATATTATCAACATTATATTTTGGTGATATATGCATTAAAAATTTATAATTTTTATTAAAAATAACTAATCCCACGCAAGATCCAATACCAAAGGTAAAAGCATTATCTTCACCTAATGTTAAACAATAATAATCCATTGGAACAAAGATTCCAGTCACTTTTGAATATTTCTCACCTAAACATTTTATTGATTCTTCATCTAATTGCATTTTATTTTTTGCAATTCCAAATACATTAGCTTTAATAAGATTCTCTCTAAATTTTTTAAAATATTCTTCATTAGATTTGTCTATATTTTGATCATAATTTAAATTATATTTATACATTATATTTGCCCTCACTTATTAATAATTATTTTTGATATTCTTTCATTGCTTTCTTAGTATTGCAAGTATATTTTATAAATTCTCAAAATTTAATATAAAAGCGTTGTGTTGAAAACGTTTGTTTGGTATAATTATTTATGGAACATTTAATAGTTGGGTGATTGCCAAACTTCATAAAGAAGGGAGGCGATAGTATGAATAAGAAGGATTTTTTAATTCTATCTTTAGTAATTCTTATCTTCCTATTAGTATTATTACTATTTATAGTTTTAATATAAAAAGAAAATCACCTAACTCAGCAATGATTTAGGTGAAACCAATCTTTTGGCAACACTCAACATGCGAATTGAATGTTCCTTTTTTATTTTATGCAAGTTTCCTTGACAAATACATCTTAACATAAAAATGCACTTTTATCAAGTAAGATTTCTTATTTGATAGCGTTTACAAAGTGTGGAGATTTGAAAAACAAACCTTTTAAATAAAATAAAAATGGTTAAAACCTA
>CANRCX010000049.1 GCA_947629235.1 uncultured Bacilli bacterium
GCAAGAAGACTACAAGATCCATTAAATGAACTTGTTAAAATAGATCCTAAATCTATTGGTGTTGGTCAATATCAGCATGATGTATCACAAAAGAAACTTTCTGAATCATTAGATTTTACAGTAACTAAATGTGTTAATAATGTAGGTGTTAATATAAATACAGCAAGTCCATCTATACTTAAATATATATCTGGTTTGACTAAAGCTGCTATTGATAAAATAATTAAATATAGAGAAGAAAATGGAAAAATTAAATCAAGAGAAGAAATTAAAAAGAAAAAATTATTAAATGATAAAGTATATGAACAATCAATTGGCTTTATGAGAGTAATTGATGGAGATAATCCACTTGATAAAACTAATATTCATACAGAAAGTTATGATAAAACATTAAAATTATTAAATTATATAAATATGAATGTAAATGATATTGGATCAAAAGAATTAATAAATTCACTTGATAAAATTGATACAACAAAAGTATCAAAAGAATTAGATATAGATTTATATACATTAAATGATATAGTTGAATCATTAAAACAACCTAATAGAGATTTTAGAGATGACTATGAAATGCCACTTCTAAAAAGTGATATTTTAACTATTGATAATTTAAAAGTTGGTGATAGTATTGAAGGAACTGTTCGTAATGTTGTAGACTTTGGTGCATTTATTGATATAGGACTACATAATGATGGACTTGTTCATATATCTAAAATCACAAATAAATATATTAAACATCCAAGTGAAGTCTTATCAGTTGGAGATATTGTTACTTGTTATGTAATTGATATTAATAAAGAAAAAGAAAAAGTATCACTTTCACTAATAAACCCTGATAATTAAAAAAGTTCTATTTTATTAGAACTCTTTTTATTTGTTATTAACAATACTTGAAACTGGTTCAAATGTTTTTCTATGTTCTTCTAGTACTCCATATTTATATAATGCTTCAATATGTTTTTTAGTTCCATATCCTTTATTATTAGCAAAATCATACTCTGGATGTATTTTATCTAGTTCATACATCATTTTATCTCTAGTAACTTTTGCTATTATAGAAGCAGCCGCAATAGACTCACTTTTAGCATCTCCTTTAATTATAGATGTTTGTGGTATATCTATATCTAATTTAACAGCATCTATTAATAAATGTTCTGGTTTTACTCTAGAATTATTAATAGCTTCAATCATAGCTTTTTTTGTAGCATTTAATATATTTATTTCATCTATTACTTTTTCTGAAGACACACCAATTCCAACACTAATAGCATGTTCCATAATTACATCATATAGAATATTTCTCTTTTTTTCACTTAATTTTTTAGAATCATTTATTCTTTCATCATAGAAATCTTCTGGTAATATTACACAAGCTGTCACTACTGGACCTACAAGTGGACCCCTACCTACTTCATCTATCCCTGCAATATATTTAATTCCCTTTTTATAAAGTTCATTTTCATAATCTTTCATAAGTACCTCTTTTTTAATTGTAACATAATTTTATTATAAATCAAAAGTACTTGTTGATATATTGTTAACTGAACTTGAATATGATTGTATATCGTCATTTACTACAGATATATTTGAAAAATATTGATTATCTTTTTCTTGTAATTGTACTAATTTTTCACAAATTTTTTCCAACTCATTTATTGTAGATGAATAAAAATTTATTAATTCTGAACTACCATTTCTTTGGTATATAGGAGAAATATTTTCATCTTCTTCCATTTCACTTCTATTTGTAATTCTATATGAAGTTAAATAATTTAATGTACTTTTAGCATCTATTAAATTTGCTTTAATTTCATCGAGTTTTGAATCATCTAGTTCAGTATATCCTTCCATAAAATTAGACATACTATTATTTGAAGATATAATATTACTATATAAATTATTATAAACTTGACTTTGTATTTTAAAAGCATCAATATATAATGATAATTTTGTTCTAACAGCATCATATCCACCACCTACTAAACTTTGTTTAGATTGTTCTATAAATGATGAAATTTTCTCACTCATTTGAATTGACTCTTGAGATAAATTTTGTAATAAAGATACAGATGCAGAATTATTAGCATTTTGTAGATCAATATTATAAATTTTTGCCATTATCTTCACCTTCTTCATCTTTTTCTTTATCTTTTTTTGATTTTAATCCAGCAAGACCTAAAGTAGATCCTAAAACTGCACCAGAAGCATACATGCTTCTATTATCTTTTGAATCATTTATATTAATACTTTGATTTTGTTTTTTACTTAATTCAGTTATATTATTTATAATATTTTGATTTAATTTATTATCACTTTCTTCTATTCTTGATATTTTTTCATGAATATTTTCATTTTTTAAACTTGCTGATTCTGAAATAGTCTTTTCGTTTATATATTCTTGTGATATTTTATGTTTATTTTCATTTAATTTATATTGTTCTATTTTTTGTGATTCTTCTGGTATTATTGGTTCTGATTGCTTTGGTTCTTCTTGAACTTCTGGATCTGGTTGTTTTGGTTCTTCTTGAACTTGTGGCTTTATTTGTTTTGGTTCTTCTTGAACTTCTGGCTCTGTTTGTTTTGGTTCTTCTTGAACTTCTGGCTCTGTTTGTTTTGGCTCTTCTTGAACTTCTGGTTCTGTTTGTTTTGATTCTTCTTGAACTTCTGGCTCTGTTTGTTTTGATTCTTCTTGAACTTCTGGTTCTGTTTGTTTTGGCTCTTCTTGAACTTGTGGTTCTACTTGTTTTGGTTCTTCTACAATATCTTCTGAAATTTGTGGTTCTTGTTCATTTTCATTTTTCAAATTTTGTAGTTCTTCTAATATTTCAGGTGGTATATTATATGTAAAATCTTGTATTTCAAAAGATTCTGATTCTACTAAAGGAGAAGCAGTTGAATTTAAATTAATATTTAATGAAGGTACCATATCTGATAAAAAATTATCTAGATCTTTAAATCTTTCTCCAACAGCATTAATTTTAATAAGTTCTTCTGATAATTTCTCATATAAACTAATACTTGTATTAAATAATTTACTAATTATTTCTGGTTCTCTTGATGGTATATTAGTTGTACTACTATATATTTCTGTTCCACTAATATTATTAAGTAAAGATGATTTTATCATTGAATTAATTTCAGCTAAACTCATTGATAAATATGTATCATCACTTTTTATTTCTGGTAACTCTTTTATATTATTACTATTAGTTAGTAAATCTTTTTGACTTTCACTAAGACTTTTATATAATTCATTTGCTTGTTCTACAGAATATGCTTCAAATTCACCTGTTTCATGGTTATAATGTCCAAAAGAGTATCCAAGTGATAAATCAGCTACTCCTAGCATAGCAGGTAACCCACCACCCCTTGCAAAATTAATATTTCCAATAGAGTGCCCACTACTAAAATTTGAATTCATATCTATTGTAACTAAATCAGCCCCATAATTAGAAGCTAATTCATCAAATCCACCAGTATATCCACTTTCATTCATTTCAAGCAATGTTGAATTATTTGAAATTAATTTTTTCTCATTATCATCAATAACACCAAAAAAATTACCAGTATTAATATATGCAAAATTTTTATGTGTTACTGCTCCATTTTTATTTTCTTCATTTTGTATATAATGTGCTGCTACTTTTGTTGCTATAGGTCCACCATTAGACCATGATAAATAATTAGTAATATTAGATTCATTTAAATTATATTCATCTAATACTTCATCTACCATTTTAATAGTACTATCAGCATAAACATCAGCATATAATTTTCCTTGCGAATTATATCTTTCATTTATACAATCATGTGTTGCTTCTTTTGGAGATATAAATATACAATTTGGATTAGTTTGATTTAAAGAATTAATATATTCATCTGCAGATGCATTATCATTTTTAAAAGTTGGATTATTTCCACCAGTACCAGTAACATACAAAGCTATTTGCGTATCACTATTAATTTCACTAGGAACATTTATTACATATGGATGATTAGTCTCTGAAACACAATAATATGTCTTTCTTCCATTTTCTTCACTAACTAATTCACCACAAATATTATTAAAATCATTTGATTCATTTACAGATACACTTTTACCATCAAATAATGTTATTTCAGACATTTCATTCACCTATTTTCCAAGTGTTAGAATCACTATCATAATTAATCTTTGTATTGTTTGATAAAGTAATAATAGGTCTAATCATTAAATTAATATCATATTCATTATTATCTGTATCATATAAATCACATTTATTAATTTCATTATTATTTATACTAAATATACCAAATGATACATTATTTTCATTAGCTTGAGCATATCTAGTTAATAAATAGTATGGATTATAATATTTATTATTTTTTTCTATAAATAATTCATAATAAATAGGCTTTATAAATGTATTACTATCTATTTTATTTATTTTTTCCATTTCATTTAAAGTTATAGAATTTACTATTTTATAATTTGAATTTATATATGTGTTATTTTCACTTCTATCAATATTTCCTAAAACATGAATATTATTAATAATACTATTTTTTTCTTGTTCATATAAAGATGGTATATAAATATTTTCATTATATGTTTTAACATTACCATTATAATTAACTATTTTATTATTAGTATATTTTTCTATATCATCTAAATTTAAGTTTCTAATATTTATACTATAATTACTACTATAAAGAGAAGATGATATATTGTTAAGTAAATAAATTATATTATTATATCCATTAGATCCTTTAAATATTAATTGATTGCTTAAATTAATTGGTTCATTTGAAATTATATCTAATGTTCCATTATCATTTATATTAAGTATTCTATAATTACTCTTTATAGGTAATAATTCTAAATCATTATAGTTATATCTTTTTGTTTCATCTATTTTATATTCTATATTATCACCAATATTAATTTTATTTTTTATTTCAATATAATTATCTGGTATATTAATATCATCTAAAGTATTATTAATATATCCACTAGAAACTAATAATTCACATGTTATATTCTCATTTGTTTTATTAGTAGTTAATAATTTGATAGTTATATTTCCATTTTCATTAATCATTCCATATGGTTCATTTTCATAATAATAAATATCTATATTATCATTATTAAGAGTAAGTAATTTAAAATATGTTTTTACTTCATTTAATGATTCTATATTAATTATTAAAGTATTATTTCCTGGAGTTAAAACTATATTATTTGTATTTTCATCATTTATTTTAATATTATATTTTAACTTATTAATATGCATTTCAACTGCTCTATGATCAATAGAATTATATACAAAATTAGAATAAGATATTCCAAAGGAAAAAAATACTACTATAAGTAATATAACTAATACAATAATATTTCTTTTAAAAAATTTCATATATTTTGCTTTCATATTTTCTTATCCTATTTCTATTAATAATTATAAAAAAATAACACGTTAGTGTCAAGAAACATAAAAAGAAAGTATATTTTTTATTACATTGAAGTTGTCAATAAAAAGTAGACAATAAAAAGATATTTTATTTAAACCCTAGTTGAGTTCTGTACTCAATTGGG
>CANRCX010000050.1 GCA_947629235.1 uncultured Bacilli bacterium
TTATTGCACAACACTCATAATATTAAACGAGCCTAGGTATTACCTAGACTCTTTCATTTTTGCTGCAAAACTAAAGAATTATAAGTTTAATACAAATGAAAAAAATGAAGAATTTTATTCTTCATTATTTATCAATATGTACATCTACTTGTTTATATGGAATCTCTATTTTATTTTTATCAAATTCTTTCTTAATACTTTCCATTAAATCAAAATATACATTCCAATAATTTTCTGTTTTAGTCCAAACTCTTAATGTAAATACTAAAGCAGAATCAGCATGAGTTTTAAGTCTTACTACTTTATCTTCATCTTCAAGTATTAACTCATGTTTATCAATTATTGAATTTAATACTTTTTTTACTTTATCTATATCTGTATTATATGATACTGATACATCAATATCTACTCTTCTTTTATTATTATATGAATAATTTATTATATTTGAATTAGATAAATTTCCATTTGGAAGTTGTATTATTTTATTATCTATTGTAGTAATTGTTGTATAAAACATTGTTATTGACTTTACTGTTCCTTCAAGACTATTTACTGATATATAATCCCCTACTTTAAATGGTTTAAATATAAGTATCATTAGTCCACCTGCAATATTTGATAGTCCTCCTTGCAAAGCAAGACCAATTGCTACTGCACCAGAACCAACTATAGTTACAAGTGATGCCATTGGAACACCAATTATTGAAAGTACTATTACAAATAATAATATTTTTAATGATATAACTGTAAAACTAATAACAAATCCTTTAGCTGATTCATCTAATGCTTTAAGTTTATGTTCTTTTTTTAAACTTCTTTCAAGTAAACTAATTAATCTAAATCCTATTACTAAAATAATTAATGATATTAATATTTTAATAAGTAAATCACTAGCTCCACTTATTAATTTATCTAATACTTGTTCCATATATACACCTCATAAAAATTATAACACAATTATATTTTATAATATAGATTAATTTAAAAAATAGAATAAACTATTTTTTAGTTACTCTATTTTTATCTAATATATCTTTAAGAAACTCACCAGTATAAGATTCTTTTACTTTAACTACTTCTTCTGGTGTACCAGTAGCAATTACTTCACCACCAAAGTCTCCACCTTCTGGTCCTAAATCTATAATATAATCTGCTTGTGCTATTATATCTAAATTATGTTCTATAACAATTACTGTATCACCATTATCAACTATTCTATTTAATATAGCAAGTAATCTTTTAATATCATCTTGATGAAGTCCAGTTGATGGTTCATCTAATATAAATACACTTTTACCTGTAGGCTTTTTCTGTAATTCTTTAGCAAGTTTTACTCTTGATGCTTCTCCACCAGATAATGTTACTGCATTTTGACCAAGTTGTACATATCCAAGTCCTACTTCATCCATAATTTTAAGTGTTTTATAAACTTTTGGTACATTTTCAAATACTTTTAATGCTTCACTAACTCTTAAATCTAATACTTCTGCTATATTTAAACCTTTAAATTTAACTTTTAGAGTTTCTTTATTATAACGAGTTGCATTACATACATCACATGGTACATAAACATCTGGTAAAAAATGCATTTCTATTTTTTTAACACCATCTCCAGAACATGCTTCACATCTTCCACCTTTTACATTAAAACTAAATCTACTTTTATCATATCCCCTTATTTTAGCTTCTCTTGTTTCAGTGAAAACATCTCTTATTGAATCAAATACACCAGTATATGTTGCTGGGTTACTTCTTGGAGTTCTACCTATTGGATCTTGAGTAATATTTACTACTTTATCTACATTTTCAATTCCTTTAATTGTTTTATATTTACCTGGTTTATCTTTAGACTTATAAATTTTATTCATTAAAGTTTTTCCAAGTATTTCATTTACTAAACTAGATTTTCCACTACCACTAACTCCAGTTACACAAATAAATTTACCAAGTGGAAATTCTACATTTATTTTCTTTAAGTTATTTTCTTCACATCCAGTAATTTTAATACTTTTTCCACTACCTTTTCTTCTTTTAGTTGGAACTTCTATTCTATCTTTTCCACTTAAATATCTACCTGTTATAGATTTATCATTTTTCATAATTTCTTCTGGAGTACCACATGCTACTAAGTAACCACCTTCAGTACCTGCTTTTGGTCCAATATCAACTAAATAATCAGCTGCAAGCATTGTATCAGTATCATGTTCTACTACTATTAAAGTATTACCTAAATCTCTCATTTCTTTAAGCGAATTTATAAGTTTAGCATTATCTCTTTGATGAAGTCCAATTGATGGTTCATCTAATACATAAAGTATACCAGATAGTCTACTACCAATTTGAGTTGCAAGTCTAATTCTTTGAGCTTCTCCACCAGATAGTGTAGCTGCTTCTCTTGATAAAGTTAAATATTCAAGACCCACATTTTTTAAAAAATTTAATCTTTCTTTTATTTCTTTAATTATTAAAAATGATATTTCTTCTTGTTCTTTAGTTAATTTTAATTTATCAAAAAATTCAATTAAATTTCTTATACTTAAATTGGTAATTTCATATATATTTTTACCACCAACTCTAACACTTAATGCTTCTGGTTTTAATCTTGCTTGATGGCAAGTTGGACATGGAAGTTCTGTCATATATCTTTCTATCCATTCACGAATAGAAGGAGATACTGTTTCCATATATCTTCTTTCAAGATTAGTGATTATTCCTTCAAAATAATCATAACTTTTTAGAGTACTTCCACTTCTTGTTGTAAGTGTTAAATCTAATTTTTCATCTGAACCATATAAAATAATATCTAATTCTTTTCTAGTTAAATCTTTAACTGGTTTATATAAATCAATATTATAATGTTTTGCTACTAATTTTAATTTTTTATAATAAATATTTAGAGTTTCTCCACTTTGAAAAGATGCAACTGCTCCATCCATTATTGATAAAGATTTATCAGGTATTAATATATCTTCATCAATATGCATATTTACTCCAAGTCCTTTACAATCAGGACAAGCACCATATGGACTATTAAATGAAAATAATCTTGGTTCTAATTCTGGTAAACTAAAATCACATAAAGGACAAGCATAGTTTTCACTAAATACAATTTCTTTATCTCCAATTATATTTATTACTACTTTACCTTGAGATAATTTAGTAGATGTTTCAATACTTTCAAATATTCTACTTCTAGAGTCTTCTTTTATAGAAAGTCTATCAATTATAACATTAATATTATGTTTTTTATTTTTTTCTAATACTATATCTTCTGTTAAATCAACTGTTTCATTATCAATTTTAGCTCTAATAAAGCCATCTTTTCTTAAGTCTTCAAGTAAATCTTTATGAGTTCCTTTTTCTCCATGAACAATTGGTGACATTATTTCTATTTTTGTACCTATTTCTAACTCTAATACTTTATTAGTCATTTCTTCTATACTTTGTTCACTTACAACTATATTATGTTTAGGACAATATGGCTTTCCAATACGAGCATATAAAAGTCTTAAATAATCATATATTTCAGTTATTGTACCAACTGTACTTCTAGGATTTTTATTAGTTGATTTTTGATCAATTGATATACTAGGACTTAGTCCTTCAATTGAATCTACTTCAGGTTTATTCATATTACCTAAGAATTGTCTTGCATAAGCACTTAAACTTTCAACGTAACGTCTTTGACCTTCTGCATAAATTGTATCAAAAGCAAGAGATGATTTACCACTACCACTAACTCCAGTCATAACAATTAGTTTATTTTTAGGTAGTTCTAAATTAATACCTTTTAAATTGTTTTCTCTTGCGTTTTTTATAATTATTTTATCCATAATTACACCTTCTTATTTATAATATCCCAAAAATCATGAATATTATACAACAAAAACTCAAATAAAAAAAGAGAAATCACATCATTTTGCAATTTCTAATTTTATTATTTTTTACAAGCTTTATTATTAGTTGAATCTATTGGATAATCACAACATCCACATGAATCTCCAGAACTATTAGCAATACATTTTACTACTTCTTTTCCACCAGAACTTGTTATATCAACTATACAAGTATCAACATATTCACTTACCGCGTCTTTTGAATTAATATATATTTTAATTGAATAGTTACCAGGAATTTCTTCATTAGTAACTGGATTTACAATATCAGCTGATACATAATTTGTATTTTTAAGTTCAGAAAGTTTAATAAACATTTCTCTTTTTTCAGCAAATTGAGTTAACCATGAATCATTTAAATCTATATACATACTTGCTGCTCTTTGTATTTCAACATATTTACTTTTTAAATCTTTATTAGTAGTATCATTATCTATATTCATAAATGATATAGTTGCTGATACTGTAACAACAGAAATAATTACTATAACAACTAAAAGTTCCATTAATGTAAATCCTTTTTTCATCTTTTCCTCCATATTATAAAACAATTATACAATAATTTTATTTAAATTTAAAGTACTATTTAAATAATACTTTTCCTGTCATTTCTTTAGGTATTTCTATATTTAATAATTTTAATATAGTTGGGGCTATATCACAAAGACTACCATTTTCAAGTTCAATTCCTTTTTTAGTCACCCGAGTTTTGCAATTAAAGAAATTATAAAATATAAATAGACCTAGAAATTATCTAGGTTTTCTTTTGTCAAGTATT
>CANRCX010000051.1 GCA_947629235.1 uncultured Bacilli bacterium
GCCTTTTTTTATCACATTTTTCCTATTGTAGTTGTATTGGATCATTACTATCTCCCGTGTGTCCATCCTGAATGACTTGTTCAGAGTTTAGATATAGGACTGGACGCACCGCATGCGAGTTATTGACATTGTGGCTGAGGACACAGCCAGTCGAGTGCACATAGAACGCATAGTAAGAGTTAGACGAATTCGGGCTAATTAGCCATGTGTATGCGTTTTTATTTAAGTAATCATTATTCTTACAAGTAGTATCACTATAACTATATATATTTTTTGTACACTGTTCAAAATCTGCTCCATATCCATAATCACTTGGATACATTAGCCCTATCTTTGCTTCTGTTGTATGTGGATTTCCATTATAATAGTGACTTGCTTCTTCACTTCGTTCGTATTGATACATTTGATTTGAATATACACTTGCTGTGTTATTTCCTCCTAGATACCATGTCGTATCTGATATCATGTCTCTTGTACTTTCTTTGATTCCTGTTTTATTTGTTTTAAATTGTACTTGAATTGGACTTCCTGAACTACTTGTTGTATTATAATATGTTGTATCTTGATTATTTAGATATGCTCCATTTAATAATGTATTTAATGATGATGTCTCCCAATTGTTGTTATATGAACTTGATACTTGTGGTGTATCATTCATATCACTATCCCAATAAAAACTTCCTATCGATGTATCTCTTACTATCTTCACTTTTCCATCAAAAACGCCTATTATTCGCCATAATTCACATGAACTAGCATTTTGATTATTATAATCGTCGCAATTAAAGTATATATAGTTATTTGGATTTGATCCGTAGTATCTGATATTTCCTACTTCATTTGTACATACTCCTCCTAGTCTATCATTCATTAGATTTTTTTCTTTTGCATATTTATATTGGATATTATTATTTGTTACTTCTGTCTTGTCAGCATTATCATATAAATTGGTTATATATTCACATAGGGTTCCTTTTTTACACGATACTACACCATAGTCACATGCTGTTGGCTTATATTTTTCTTCTACTAATGTTTCACCAGATGGTTATGAAAACTAATTTATTATGCAAAGTAAAGATTTAATATATAGATATTAAAGAAAATATATTATTTTTTACTTTGCATAATAAATGAGTTATAGTATTGGCTGTATTCAAAAGAAAGGAAGATGATATTATGAATACAACCAAACTCAGTGAGTTAATGCAAAAAATATTAAAAGAAATGGAGGTGAAAGGATATAAAGAAGAAACAATAAAAAGTGAACTTCATACATTTAACCAATTACTTAAATATTGTAAAAACAAAAAAATAAGTAATTATAATCTTAATATTGGAATGGATTTTTTAGAAGAACATTATCATTTGTCTATGCATAAAATGCCTAGATATCGTTGTCGTAGACTTAGAAGTATATATTTACTAGAATGGTATTTTAATGGTAATGATATTACCAAAATGACTATACCAAGAGATTATATTACTACACCAAAAGAATTTATAGATATAATAAATGATTATAAAGAATACCTTATTTTAAATAATTATTCTCAAAATACAATTAATCATAAAATACATAGTTTAAACTTATTATTTGAATATGCTTTAAATAATAAAATTACTATCTGTCAGAATATTTCTAAGGAATTAATTTATAATTTTTTGGATGATATTAAAGATAAATATGCTGATAATACAATTTATGCAATGAAATATCACATTAAGAATTTTTATGATTATTTATATAATTTAGACAATAAATTTATGAGTGGAAAATCAATTTTTCCTAGAATACTAAAATGTGATAGAGAAAAACTTCCTAGTTATTATACTAAAAATGAAATTAAAGAGATTCTATCACTTGTTGATACAAACACAAAAATTGGTAAAAGAGATTATGCTGTACTATTAATAGCTATAACTTATGGTTTAAGAAATAGTGATATAGTTAACTTAACTTTTGAAAATATTGATTGGATACACAATAAAATTATTATTGTTCAATATAAAACTAAGGAGAAATTAGAATTAAATTTAACTGAACAAGTAAAGTTGAGTTTAATAGATTATATAAAAAATGCTCGACCAAAAATAAATAGTGATAAACTTTTTTTAAGATTTAGATTTCCATATGAATATAGTGGAAATAAGTCATTATACAAAAGTTTCGCAAAATATTTAGTTAATTCTAATATAGAAATTAATGGTCGAAAAAAAGGAATACATAGTCTAAGACATTCCTGTGCAACTAACTTATTAACAAATAATGTTCAATTACCTGTAATTTCTGGTATTTTAGGACATAAAAGTATTGAAACAACTAAAAAATATTTATCAATTGAAAAAAATCAATTAAAAAAAATATCTTTAGAGGTACCAGATTATGAATAATACCGTATGCACTGGACCATTTAAAGATATAATTCCATTATATGTTAAATATAAACAAAGTCAAGGATATAAATATGAAGCTGGTTCTAAGTTATTATATGCAATGGATAAATATTTTAAGGATAATGGTTGCATAAATATAGAAATGCCTGAAAAAATAGTACTTAATTTTTGTAAAAGAAAAAACGATAGAGAAAGTAATAACACCATATATAAAAGACAGCATATTGCTAAAGAATTTGCTTTATTTTTAAAAGAACAGGGCTATCAAAATATATATGTTTATGGTTATGAATATTTAAATAGTCATTCTAATTTTCAACCTTATATATTTACAGATGAAGAAATAAAAAAAATATTTAAATATATAGATTCATGTGACTTTAAAGATTCTTTAAAAGTAAGAGATAAAAATTTTGTGGATAATTTTAAGACAATTATAAGGCTAACTTATTGTTGCGGACTTAGATCGAGTGAAGTAAGAAATATAAAATTACAAGATATTGATTTTAATGATGGAACAATATTAATTAGGGAAAGTAAAAATAATTGCACTAGATTAATCCCTGTTTCTAATACAATTTTAGATGTACTGAAAGAACATAATAAAAAATTCAATTTATCTATCGATGATTATATTTTTAAAAGTTCTAAAGGCAAAAAATATGATAAACATTTAAGCGAAAAGTTTAAAGAAGTTTTAGAAAAATTAAATATTGCTACAGAAACAGGAAATAGTCCAAGGTTTCACGACTTGCGATTCACTTTTGCAGTTAAATCTCTTGAAAAAATGCAAGAAGAAAATCAAGATATTTATTGTACACTACCTATATTAAGTGTATATATGGGACATAAAAACATAACTTGTACTGAGTATTATTTGAAATATACAAAAAGTATTAGAGATAAAATAAATAATAAAATGATAGATTTTAATAAAGAAGTATTTTTAGAAGAAAATGGTGAAGAAAATGAATAATTATCTTCATAATTATATAACAGATTTTTTTACATCTTATTTACCAGAACAAAGAAATTTTTCTAAAAATACAATTATATCTTATAAATATACATTTATATTATTTATTGAGTTTTTAAAAGATAAATATCATTTAAATATAAATAAATTAACATTTAATGATTTTAATAAAGATAAGGTAATAGCTTTTATTGAATATTTAGATAAAGAAAAAGGTAATACAGTAAATACAACTAATCAAAGACTATGTGCTATTCATTCATTTTGTAAATATTTGCAACGCAAAGATATTTCTTTCTTTAATTTGACTGCGGATATATTAAATATAGAAACGAAGAAAAAAGCTACAAAGGAAGTATATTACTTAAATAAGGAAGAAATTAAAAGATTATTTGAATCTTTCAATATAAGCATTAATAAAGAACTTAGAGATTATACTATAGTATCGTTACTATATGATTCAGGTGCTAGAGTTCAAGAATTAATTGATTTAGAAGCTAAAGATATTAATTTTGAAAACATGACAATTAGATTGCATGGAAAAGGAGATAAGATTAGAATTATACCGATTTCATCACAAGTAATAAAAATCATTAAAAAATATTTTGATATATTTAAAATAACACCAAATACTAACGATTTACTATTTTTTAATAATAGAAAGATGAAATTAACACGGGAAGGTATTAAATATATTTTAAAGAAATATTCTAAGCATGCAGGTCTAAATTTTAATAAAATAACACCACATGTTTTAAGACATACTAAAGCTATGCATTTATTAGAAAATGATGTTAATATAGTTTATATTAGAGATTTCTTAGGTCATAAGTCTATTACTACTACAGAAATATATGCAAGAGCAAATCCTAAAGTAAAAAGAGAAGCTATAGAAAATCTATCTAATGAATTAATAGATGATAAGAAGTATGATAATAAGAAGATAGAACTTTTAGATTGGTTAAAAAGTAATTTATAAAAATATTATGCAAAGTAAAAAATAATATATTTTCTTTAATATCTATATATTAAATCTTTACTTTGCATAATAAATTAGTTTTCATAACCGATTTTATGCAAATTTTTGCATAAACAAGGTAATATGACGAGTCAATTTCTATCGATATTTTATTTATATGAATTAGACCATTATATTGTTAATAATTTAAAATTAAAATGTATGGTTAGATAT
>CANRCX010000052.1 GCA_947629235.1 uncultured Bacilli bacterium
TTTTAGGTTTTAACCATTTTTATTTTATTTAAAAGGTTTGTTTTTCAAATCTCCACACTTTGTAAACGCTATCATTTTTTTATTTTAATTGGAAAAAAAATATATTATGTTATATAATTAATTAGAGGTATTTTTATGTATGAAGTATTTAATAAAGAAATAAATTATATTAAAGATATAAGAATTAGAAATAGTTTAATTACTATGTTAAAACTACTTCCTGATTATTTTTATGAAGTACCTGCTAGTTCTACTGGTAAATATCATCCTAGTTTTGCAACAGGTGATGGTGGACTTTTAAGACATACTAAAGTTGCTATTAGAATTGCTAAAGAACTTCTTGATAATCCATCTTTAAATAATTTTAATCAAAATGAAAAAGATTTAATTTTATTTGCTATAACTGTTCATGATGGACTTAAAAGTGGACTTCAAAAAAGTGAATATCACTTATTTGAACATCCAATTATTATGAGCAATTTTATAAAAGAAAATAAAGATAAATTAGAATTAACTGAAGATGAATTAAATTTAGTTTGTAGATGTATTGAAACACATATGGGACCTTGGACTAAGAATTATAAAGGTGAAGAAATACTTGAAGCACCAAAAGATAAATATCAAAGATTTGTTCATATGTGTGATTATTTAGCAAGTAGAAAATTCTTAGATGTTAAGTTTGAAAATAATCAAATAATAGAATAAAAAGAATATTAATTTTAATCATAATATTCTTTTTTATTTTTTATACTATTTTTTAGTTTAGTAAACTCTTCATTTTCTTTAAATAATTCATTTGCTTTTTCACTTTCACAAAAGCATTTTATATATTCAACAAATATATCTTTATCTTTTTTATTTTTTTCAATTACTTTTTTTACTTTATCTAACATATTTCACCTACCCATTTTGAATTTCTACAACTATTAAATTATTATCTTTAGCAATACCTAAAAGATCTTCATTTAATGAATTAGCAACTATTATATATTTAGGTCTAATACTTTCTTTATTATAATTATCTTTATTAACTTTAATTAATGTTTGATCTTCTTGAGTAGTAAATCTAATAGAACCATATTTTATTAGTTTATCATAAGCATAATAATTTTTATTAAGTTCACTAACATTAGCACATAAATAATGTATTCCATCATCTTTTAAACTAGCAAGAACTTTAAAATCTTGTCCTACTATTGTATAAATAACAACACCATCTCTTTCACTTTTAACAACTATATCAGGTCTAGTATTATATAATTCTTCTATTTCATCTAAAGATACAATCATATTATTTATTAGTTCTACTTTATATTCTTTTATTTTATTAAATAATTCATTTACACTAAATATATTTCTTCTTACTTTATTTGTAATTATATTTCCTAAAAAAGATAATATTAAATCAAAATCATCACTTGAAAATAATAATTTAGTCATACTAAATAAATTTACTTCTTCATCAGTAAATATATTTTTATCATCTATCTGTAATGTTTTTAATGAATCTACTTCAAATACATCACATATATTTTTTATAGTATCTACTTCTAACCAACCTGTATTACCTTTTTCATCATATGATTTATTAAATAAATATTTACATAATAAATTTTTATATACATTTTCATCTCTTGTTACCGATAATTCTTCTACTATTTTCTTAATATATAATGTATCATATGATAATAATTCATCTTTTTTAGTTATATTATATTGATTTGATCCAGAAGATAATAATGATATTAAATTTTCTATTTCTTCTTCATTTAATTCTTTATCTTTTATATCAGATAATATATCTTTATAATATGTAAAGTTTTCTATTGTTTTATATAATGATTCTTTATTTTTACCATAAACTTCCATCATTATATAGTAATAGTCTTTAAATAAATTATACATTTTATCTGATTTAACAATTAATAATAAATTAGATATATTAACAAAATTATATTTAGAATAATCTAGTAATAAATCTTCATCTATAAATGAAAATTTACCATCAAATAATTCAAGAGAATTTATATTATATATATCTTTATTATTTTTAATTCTTCTTTTATATGCATTTGATAATATTTCGTTTAATATATTTATTCTTTGAGCAGTTACTCTATCACTTGGTTTATCTTTATATAATATAGATGAACCAATATATACAGATATCTTATCATATGCATTTGAATTAATTATTTTTTTATTAAATAATATTTTAAATAATTCAAAAATACAATTATAATCTTTTTCATAATCATATTTATCCATATTTTCTAGATATACATTATATATTTTGTTTATAACTTTATAATATTTAGAATATATTTCATCATTATAATAAGACTTAAAGACATTTAAACATCTAGAATTACTATCAATTATTATTTTTTCTTTTTCTTCTTTTTCTTCATCTTTATTATATAAAGGTACTATATATGGAAGAATATAATTTACATCAACATTTATAAGTGCTGTTATTTGATCTATTGTTAATTCTTGAATTAATTTTATTATTCTTTTTGTATATTGATAACTTATATCATTACTTTTAACATCAAATCTATATAATTTACCTTTTGCATTAAATAAATTTTTATTAACTATTATATTTACAAGTTCTTTTGGTGATTTAGTTTCTATATTTTCAAGTATTCCACATACTACTTCTTGAGTTTTATCTTCTTTATTTTTTAATGTTGATAAGTTTACATATTTAATTAATTCTATATCATACTTTAATAAATTAATTAGAGTTTCTTCTTCTAAGTAATTAATCATATATGGATATCTTTTAATATATTCTTTTTGTACATCCACTTTCATAGTTTTAAAATTATTAAAGTCTTCTTTTATTTTTTCAACTTGAAGATTTATATATTTGTCTCTTGCTTCTCCATTTAAATATGTAATAAATTCTTCTTTATCTGTATATCTATTTTGTATATTTTGATTAGCATATTTAATAAATACTGGATTTACTTCTAAAATATATTCCCATTGCTTATCAGTTAATTTTTCTTTAATTTTATCAATTACATTTTCTGCTTCTTTTATATCAGTATCAGCAAGAACAGTTACTACTTTTTTTAAATCTTCCATAAATAGTAATGCTACATCATCTGGTTGTTTAAAATATAATCTTAGATAATTATTATATTCTTCTTCATCAAATCCTACTACAAGAGAATTCATAAAAAATTTGTTTCCATGAATCCATGAACTTACTAGTTTCTTTTTTGCTTCTTTACTTCCTAAATTAAACATCGTAAGATTACTATTTATTCTAGATACTTGAAAATCTATTGGAAGAATTCTAATTAAAGAGGGATGATTAAAAAACAAATAACTAAGTACTATTTCATTATTTGTAAGATCTTTATTATCAAGATAAGCCATTTCTATTTCTTTTTCACTTTTATTTTTAAGTTTTTCTATGAAATTATTAGCTTTTCTTTGAATTTGTCTATTTTTCATATCTTTTAATAGTGACATAATTTAACCTCTTTATTCTATTTTTACTATTAAATTATATCATAACAAAAAAAGAAATGAAATATTTTTGTTATACTTTATTTTTTGTAAAGTTATACTTTATTTAATAATTTATTTAAAAATAAAATATGATATGATAAAATGTATCTTAGCGGTGATATATAATGAAAAAACAATTTTTAATTTATGCAGATGAATCTTATAGAAAAGGCAAATATTTTAGTAATTTTTATGGTGGTGCATTAGTAAAATCATGTAATTTTACGGTGTATGGATATTATACTAGAATCAATGAATTTTAAATTAAATAATATGAATAAAGAAAAAATGCAAAATAGTCGATCACGTGGTAAAAGAACTATTGCCAAAGAAAAATTATATAAAAATATATTAAGAAATATAAAAATTATATATCCTAATTTTAATATTGGAATTTCTACTAGCAGTCGTGGTGACTTTGCTAATAATTGAAAGGATCCATACAGACATTGGTGTTTTAAATCAAAAAATAGTATTTTTGATTCTACATTAACTAAAAAAGCAAAATAAAAAACTCCATTCTTCCTACATAAATCTTTCACGTACTAAACGTAAAGCTTCGGTTTGAACAGAGTTCTTATATGACAATAATACCATTTTTTTATAGTAATTGTCAATAATAGTATATTCATATTATGCCTTTTTATTGTAGTGTTACAATTGATAGAAAACATTTCTATAAAAAGCACCTAACTCAACTTTTGAATTAGGTGATAACCAGATAAGGTAACACCCAACGAGAAAATATTGGTATGTTTCCTTTTTTATTTTATTCAAGTCTTCCTTGATGTATACATCATATCATGAATTATTATTTTTTACAAGTAATGACTATTTCTTGATAGCGTTTACAAAGTGTGGAGATTTGAAAAACAAACCTTTTAAATAAAATAAAAATGGTTAAAACCTAAAAAA
>CANRCX010000053.1 GCA_947629235.1 uncultured Bacilli bacterium
ACATATTAATATTTTTATATAATTATATTTCTTATTTTTTAGGAGTTAAATCTCCACACTTATTCTACACTAACTAAAAAAATACTTGATATACTTGATATAATTTTTTTAATTTGGTACAATTTTAATGATAGATAGAATTAATAAAGAGGATATATATGAATAAAAAAAGTATAAAATTTTTAATAACAATAACATTTATATTTTTGCTAGCTCCAAATGTACATGCATTTGTAAATAAAAATAATGCTGTATGTGATACACACATAAGTATGAAACAACCAGGAGTATCGCAAGGATGGAAAGTAAAAGCTAATATTTGTAATTATAGTGATCCATCAAGTTTTGTTCAAGTTGGAATGAGAAGTGTATTTACTGGACCTACTTCAAACTTCTTTATTAAAACAGAAGCACAAGAAGCAGAAGATGAAGCACATGTAATAGTTGAGGGCGAAGTAGATAATGGCGCTAATAAAGATTTATCAGTAACAATTCAGTTTGAAAAATGTGCAGATCCTAAAAGACAAGTTAGAGTATATTTAACATGCACTGCATATCATGTAGCAGATGGAGAATGGCATCCAGAACTTTGTAAAAGATCTGAATATAGTAAATGTGCTACGAAAAATAAAAGAGGAAATTGTATGCCAGGTAATGTTTGCGTTGAGTATGGAAAATATACGTGCCCTAGTGGTTATTCTCCAACATTTGAAGGTTCATCAATATGTGATAAAACAGATAGATATAGTGTAAATGATTTGACTGTTAGAATTGGGGATAATCTTATACTACATGAATATGATACATCAGATGATGTTTTAAAATTATTTAAAAAAATTTATCCTCAAAAGCCTAAAGATGTAACAGTACCAAGATATGAATGCAAAGTACACTACGAATTATGGTGTCCAGTATACAATTGTATAACAAGAGATGAAACTTTTTATGCATGTTCACCGGAATTTAAAGTAAATGGGGCAACTGCATATTGTGTAAATCCAAATAATAGTTTCCCATCAAATGGAAGTTATAAAACAGATCCAAATTTTGATGTAAGAAGTTGTAGAACAAGTTATAGTACTCTTGATTGTGGATTTGCTAATATAATGATTGAAGGAAATTATTGGGCACAAAAAAATGGTGATAAAAATGGTTGGGATCAAGCTATGGAACTAGCCATGAGATTATGGTCAGATCACTCTAATCAAAGGGGATTTAGTGGTGATAAGATTGGCTTATCAAATTTAATTAGTTATGATTCATCTGGCTCATGTAGTACAGTAGTTAGGTATGCAACTACTGGAAGTGTTTATGAGAAAACAGATAGCAATTTTTATAACGGTATATTTAATGCAGTAACTGATTTAATGACTAGGGGTAGTTTTAAAGATGCTAATGGAAATAATTATATAGATCCAAGTAAAGCAACTTCTGCACCATTTGGAAATATAATAGATATAAGTTGTAGTGCAAGACATATAGCATGTGGAAATACAACAGCATTAAAACGTGGATTTGCATTATTGTATAATACAGTATTTGGAAATCCATATATGATACAACATTTAAATGAGTTATATTTTGATGAAAAAGACTTAGTAGAAAATGTTAATTTAAGACCAACAAATGTAAAAGTAGATACAGATGAATCAGATAATAGTGTAAAAGAAGGGGAAAAGAAGAGAAGAGTAGAATTAACATTTGATAGAACAGTAGAAGTAAGTTCAGAGAATAAACAATTTGATTGTAGTTTAATAGAAAAAGATGATACATTACCAAAAGAAAAAAGAAATTATCCAGATTTAAAAGATGAAGAAAGAGCATATATAAAACAATATTGTACTGTAAAAGTAGATAAATTGTATGTAGTATATTCAGATGGAACAAAAGAAGAATTAGAAAATATAGATGTATATAATAATAAATTATACGATGCAAGCAAAGGAACACTAGTAGTAGAATCAAAGTACTTTGCAGTATGTAAAGTAAATGGTAACAAAAGATATAAAAATTATAGAGTAATAGTAGAATATCCAACAACAAAATCAAGATATAGTGTAAGAAAGTACACTTCATGTGAAGGGGCAAGTAATCAAGATTTATATGCATTCTTTAGACAAGATCAGGTTGGTACTGGAACAGATTCAAAAGATGTACCTGAAGAAGAATATTCAGCATCATTAAATTGTTCAAATGAATGTGATAATTATGGAGTAACAGAATCAAAACCAGCATGTCAATATAAAGATAATAGTATATATACAGGGTATATAAAAGATCCATCATTAAGATGTATAGTAAATATGGCATCAGATATAAATAAAGGATATTATGATTATAGTGATTATTTTGGGGTAAACACAAATTTATGTAGAGTATTTTGTAGTGATGAGATAGATTATCATATAGCTGATAAAATAACTGTACATTCAGGATTATCATTTAAATATGATATAAAGCCATCAGGATTAAACTTAGAAGAAAAAGATAAATTAATATCAAGTGTAATAGAAGAAAAGAGAACGTGTGTATCAGAAATATATTATACAAAACCATTTATAACAACACCAGATTGGGAAGGATTATATGGAATAACACAAGAAGATATAAATAGATTACCAGGAGAAGATAAATATAAAACAATAAATAATTGGCAAGATTTATTCTATGTAATAAGTAAAATGCCATCATCAAAAGGAAGTAAAGAAGAAAATCTAAACCAATTAATATTTGATTTATATAATTGTAATTTTGCACAAAAGAATCAAATACCATCAAATATAAATATACCATCTAATAATAAGATAGAGAATGTATATAATGAAATAATAAAGAAATATTCAAAAGAAAATAAGTATGGATTAGATACATCAACTTGGTTAGATGAAATAAAATATGATGGTGGAGCAGATTATGTAAATAAATCAAGTAACGTAGGAGAAAGTTATTCAGATATCCAAATGGAAAAATTGTTTGCAGGAGTAACAGTAAATAAGATAAAATACTGTAAAGAAGGAAACTTAAAAGATTGTTTATCATATAAGAAATATAATAAAGAAAGTTTAACAGATCAAAAGATCAAAGAAGAATACACATATGAGAATTTTAAAGAAAGTAATGGGGTAGGAAGTACAGCAAAAGCAGGTGGAGGATCAAAATATTCAAATACTTTAGTACCAACAAATGATTATGCGATGTTTGAAGTATCAGTACAAGTAGCTTTCTACAATAATAGTGAGTTCCAGGTAGAATCATATAATGGAAAAGTAATGAATAAGAATGATAATACAAGTGGACTTCCATTAATTGATTTAGATTCATTTATATATCCAATGTCAAAAAATGCAACAAATAGATGTAAAGAAGATGGAGATAATGGAACAAAGAGATGTGATATAACACAAAAATTCTCAGGAATAACAACGTTCTATAGAAGAAGACAAATGGATGAATTTAAACAAAAAATAAATAGTTATAATGAATTTAAATGTGGAATAGATGTAGAACCACCAGAAGTAGATCCTGAAACAACATATTCAACATTGCCTAGAGGAAGCACAGATACATATTATAGAAATGTAGATTTATCTAATTTGTTCCCAACAGAAGCATCAAAAAATAAAACAACGAACTGGTCAATGCCATATGGAATACAAGCAACAATTGATATAGAAGAATCAGCGAAATCAATAAATACAAGTAAATATTTAGAATATAGAGTAGAATTAACACCAGAAACAATAAAACAGATAAAAGATTATAACAAAAGAAAAGAATCAACAGGTGGATATTTAGATGATAGTATTGATCATGATAGTTGTGAAGTGAGTGATAAGAAGTTCTTTAATTGTGAAAGTAAATTCTTACAAAATATAAGGAATGGAAGAGAAAGATTTGGAATAGATGCTAATCCTAATATAAATAAACTTGATGGTATGTCAGACTATACAAAAGAACAATTAGGTATCCAGTAGCAAAATAATAAGAAGATTTTAAAATTAATGTGAAATTTTAAAATCTTTCTTTTTTTGTAGAATTAATTGTGAATAATAATTCAAAATGTCCGCTTTTTTGAATTGATTTACAAAACAAAATGTCCTAATAAAAATTTGATT
>CANRCX010000054.1 GCA_947629235.1 uncultured Bacilli bacterium
TTTTTAAAATACTAAATTGTCAATTTAGAAAACACACTTGCATATTGACAACCAATATGCGTGTGATACTTGTATTTTATATCAATTTTTTTATTAGAAGCGTTTTAGAATGTAAATATATATGTTATAATTAATATATAAAGTTAGGAGAATGTATTATGACAAAATTAAATGAAAATATTAAAATTCTAGGAAAACATACACATTCAAAAGCATCAGAAGAATATATTGATGTAATTTTTCAATATTTGGAAGAGAATTGGACTGGATGGATACCAGTTGTTTATAGAAGAACAGGTTTAAACTTAACATCAGAAGAAGAAATAATTGAATATTTAAACAAAGTTTATAACAAATTAAATCCAAAGAATCATATAAATTGGTGCTTAGAACAAGAAGAATTTTGGAAAAATAAACCTAACGCTTTTGTTACGCAATCTTTTTATAGTGCGTTGTCAGATTGTAAATGGCATTGCGTTAATTGTCAATTACCGAATAATCCTAACTGGGCACGAAGAATACAAGATTTAAAAGAGTTTGGTTATACAATTGCAACTGATACAAATCGATATTGTAGTAATTGCAAATCAAATAAAACCCATTTGATGATGTTACCATTAGAAAGATTAACAATAGATGGAAATGGATATGAAACTTGGAGTCCAGAATTAAGAAAACGAATAGTAAAAGTATTAAAAGCTTATGATGTTTATGAAGCAAGATATAATAGCAACTGTCTTCCAGATCATAAATTTTCTGAAATTAGATGGGATGAAAATACAAAAAGTGATAATGATGATGATATGACTGATGATGAAATAAAAGCTAAATTTCAATTACTTACAAACCAAAGGAATCAACAAAAAAGAGAAGTTTGTAGAAATTGTTATCAAACTGGTAAAAGAGGAATCCTTTTTGGAATACCGTTTTTTTATAAAGGAAATGAAAATTGGGATAACAATATTCCTAGAACTGGTAAATCTGCAGAAAAAGGATGTATAGGTTGTGGATGGTACGATATTGAAAGATGGAGAAATGAACTAATTAAATTAATAACAAAAGGAGATGATTAACTATGAAAATTAAAACTGTTGGTAGTATTTGTTCTGGTATAGAAGCAGCCTCTGTTGCATGGAAAAAATGTGGCTTTGAATTTAAGTGGTTCTCAGAGATTGCACAATTTCCTTCAAGTGTTTTAAATCATCACTATCCTAATATTAAAAATTTAGGTGATATGAATAATATTCCAAAAATGATAAAAAATAAAGAAATTGAAGCTCCAGATTTAATTTGTGGAGGTACACCATGTCAAGCTTTTTCCTTTGCTGGTTTACAAAATGGTCTAAAAGATGAGCGTGGAAATTTAACATTAAAATTTGTAGATATTATTAATGCAAATGATGAAATAAGATTAAAAGATAATAAACAAAGAACAGTTGTATTTTGGGAGAATGTTGAAGGTGTATTGAAAGACAAAACTAATGCATTTGGATGTTTAATATCATATCTTGCAGGTCTTAATAACATCATAGAAATCAAAAAGTGGCCTAATGCTGGGATAATAAGAGGCCCTAAGCGAAATATTGCTTGGAGATTATTAGATGCCAAATATTTTGGAGTTCCTCAACAAAGAAAAAGATTATACCTTATTGCAGGAGGGAAAGACTTTTATCCTGAAAACATTTTATTTGAAAAACACACACATGAATTAAAAGAATTTCCAAAATTTGAATTAAACTTTGAAAAATATGGACATAAATATGAAATATTTAGAGAATATACTGATTGTTTATATGCGGCTTATGGGACAAAATGGAATGGAAATGCTGCTGCTACAAATGGTTCATTATTTATAGTTCAAGACAAAAGAATTAGAAGATTAACTCCTTTAGAATGTGAAAGATTAATGGGGTTCCCTGACAATTATACTAATATAAAAAATTGCAGAAATACTAATAGATATCAAGCTATAGGTAATTCATGGGTAGTACCTGTAATAAGTTGGATTGGACAAAATTTAATAAATGTAGATACTTCTCAATCTATAATCGATGATACAAATTTTGCTTTTGCAACTAGAACACAAACTATAGAAAATAGTAATCTTATTGTTTGCAATGATGATATTATTGGTAATATTAATTGTTCAAAAATTCCTGAAAATCCGATTTTTAAATCAATGGAAACCATGGTAGAAGCAGATGCTGATGAAAAACTTTATTTATCACCTGTAGGCTGCTATGGAATTATTAGAAGAAAAAACGAAAGAAATCTTCATATAAATAAAAGACTAGAAACCGTGTTATTAGATAATTCTTCAAAAATGAAATTTGAAGACATTGAAAAACAATCCAAAAAACAAAAGCGTGGTAAATATTCTAATGATATAAAAATTGAAAATAATCCTAATATCTTCCCTTATAGTAATTTAGAAATATCAAATGCTTAATATAATAAAAGAGAGTAAATGAACTTACTCCCTTTTTATATTTGCTTACATATATTGTATTGTAATATATTATCTTGTTTTTTAGTTGCTTGATCTATATAAAATGAATAATTTTTAATAAAATCATCCCATTTAACGATAATTGCATAACTTATGGATGAATTATATTTATAGTTATTTAAATTATTTTTCATTATATCAAATATTACATTATATTGGTACGAAATTGAATTCCAATAAGAACTAGTTTCAAAATAACTATAACTGCAATTTCTATTAGGTAAAATTACATATATTAATGCATTTGATTTACTTTTTCTTGTACCATTATGAGTTATTTCTTTTAAAGAGTATGAAATTTCTTGTGGAATCCATTGGTCTTTTTCAGGTTTCCATAAAGTTTTCATATTTGGAGAGATTAATACTATCGTTATTGAACTATCATATATTTTTTGTTTTAATTGGTTCCAAATTGAGTCATCGGTTAATTGTGATAAATCATTATCATCACTTTCTCCTTTGTAAATGTCAGACTTACCAATTTTTTCTTCTAGTTTATTAACATAATCTCTAACAGTATCTGTATGAAAATAATCATTAGTAATTTTACGTACATCACTATCAGCATATTTATATGATACAAATATTTTCTTGCCCAATATGACACCTCCTATTTAAATGGTACAAAATAAATAACTAAAGTTGTTGCTATGCAAATTAAGTAAAAAGGCAACACCGATTTTGAAAATAATATGTTAAAGAATCCATAATTTTTAATATTTTTTAATTCAATTTTAACATTATTATAATTCATGTTAAAATCTATTTTATCTTCTGCTTTTTTTCTAACATCATCATATAAACATCTATATTTTCTTTCTAACATTAAATAATAAGTATCAATAAACCAAAATACCACTAATGGCATAAGAGTAACAATAACAGCTTTAACATTAGAATTTCCAGCAAATGCATACACAGCAATCATTATCCCTACAGCCCATCCTTTTAAGGCAAAAGAATTATTTCCCATTCTAGTGATGATACCTTGAATCATATTTAAATGACTAATTTTTTTATCCATTATATTCACCTCCAAAGAAAAAGAATATCTTAATGATATTCGACTACTTTAATTATATTATATTTTTAGGACAAATTCAATTGTTTTGATTAATGTTTAAGTTTATGTTATACTATAAATAGTTAATGGCTTATTACTAACTATTATCTAGCCCAAAAAGTTGTCGTACTTCTTCCTTTAGGGCTCCATGTTGTATTTTAGTCGAACTTTTTAGTTCGATTTTTTAATAAGCAATTCATCAGAATTGCCACGACCAGAAAGGTCGTGGAATAAATCCACCCGCTATGCGGGTGAGACA
>CANRCX010000055.1 GCA_947629235.1 uncultured Bacilli bacterium
ATGCCTGATTTATCATTGTTTAAGCCACTATGTGAAATACTAGACATTTCCATTAATGAACTATTAAGTGGAGAAAAGATAAATAATAAAAAATATCAAGATAAATTAACAGAAAATATTATTAATTTAACTATTGATAGTAAAAAGCGACTTGTAAAAACAATAAAGAGAATGATTTTAATAATAGGCTTATTATTTATTATTTTGTTTGCTGGACTATATTTTTATAATTATTATGAAATTGATGTAAAGTATGATGAAAGAACAATGAAGTGTAATTTTGATAATGGAGTATTAACCTATAATATTATTGGCAATAGTGTTTTAAATACATATCGTATTACAAGAACAATTAATAATAAAAAATATATAATTTTTCATAGTACAATAAATTTATATAATAAAAGAAATAGTAATTGGGAATATGGTGAAAGTTTTGCCAGTTTATTAAATGGTGATGATGTTCCTTATGGCTTTTACTGGAAGTTTGATAAAGAAGAAAAAGTGCAAGATGAAGTTGTTTATTATACAAATAAATCTCTTAGTAAAATAAAAAAATTAAATGATGAAGAATTTTTGCAAGAATTACAAGAATCTTATGAAATGTGTAGTAAGAAAGGTGTTGAAAAATGAAAAAGAAAATTTTTGGCTGTTTATTTTATAGTTTAGCAGTAGTTTTAGTAACTTTATATATTGGAGTTGCATTACAACCAACTGTTACATTGGATACTACTACCACTCTTGTTATTGCAATTATATCTTGTTTGTTAATTTATTTTGGAGGAGTTTTACTTTCTAAATATTATAAAAATGATAAACCTTTAAAAATAAATTTATGGTTGTTTTTTGCTTTGTATCTTCTATTATTTGTTGATTTAACTTTACTTGATACAGCTTGGGGAAGACAAGGTTTATTTGTATCATTTAACTTAGAATATTTAAAGGACTCAGTTAATTTGATTCCTTTTAGCACTATCTATGAATATTTAATTGAAAATTTTAATAATTTAACAAATACAAGTGTTATATTTTATAATATCTTTGGTAACTTTGTAGCATTAATGCCAATGGCATTCTTTTTACCACTTTTATTTAAAAAAGAAAATAATTTTAAAACATTTTTCTTGACTATGTTAATAATTACTTTAGGTGTTGAATTACTTCAATTATTTGGGGGAGTAGGTAGATTTGATATTGATGATGTCATACTTAATGTTGGTGGCTCATTATTAATGTTTAAAATACTCAAAATAAAAGAAATAAATTTATTAATTAAAAAAATATTTTTACTAGAAAAAAATAAAATAGATATTAAAAAATTAATTAAAATATTTATAGTAATAGGGATATTTTTAATTGGCTTACTTATTTTAATTAAATACCGTAATTCATTATATAAAGATAATTTAGATACCTTACATTATCAAATGGAAATAGTTGATGAATCATCATCTTGTACAGAAGGTTTAGATAAATTTTATGAAAATGAATTTTATAATTATTATTTTACTTGTAAGAAAAGTGATAAAGTATATGCTATTATCAATGAAAAAGATAAATATTTAGTTAAAGATTTACTTAATAATAATACTTCAAAATATAATGTAGATATAGAAAGAATAGAAGAAAGATTAGAATTTTATAAAATAAAATATCAAAAAGAAAATAAATATCCTAATGTTATTCTTAATATTAATTTAATTAATCATAATGATAGTTATACTTCACCAGAAATGAATGTTAATGTTTTAGATAAATCTATTATTGAGGCCAAATTGGATTATCGTGATGCTGATGTAGATTTAGAAAAATATAATATAACTTTACATTTTATTCCAAAACAAAAAGGAACAACTACTGTAGAAGTTTCATCATTTGATAGTAATACTGAAGAATTAATAGATAAAAGAGAATACAAAATAGTTGTTGATAAAGATTTAAAAGTTAATTATGAATTAATTGATTATGTTGATATGACTTGCTTAGAAAACTTTTTAGGGGGTTATATTACAAGTGAAAAAAATGTTGTAAAAGATGAAACATTAGAAAATGTTGTTTCTCTAGATTTAACTAAAGTAAAAAGTTCTAAAGTTAAAGTTACTGATAATGATAATATTTATATAATTATAGATGCTTTAGATCCAAATATTTTTGATATTTTAGATGACTATTTTCAAGAAATTTATCCTAATTATCAAAAAGCTAAATATCATAATTTTACTATTTATTTATCAAATGGTAATAGTGATTTTAATTTAGAAAATGATTTAAAAGATGTTTGCAAATAAATTTAAATTGTCAGAGAGATAGAATATATAATATAATAATACTTGAAAGGAAATGTAGTTTATGAGTGAAGTAGAAAGAAATATTCCAGAACAATATGAGCCAATATCTATGTGGGGTTATTTAGGTTATAGTATTTTATTTGCAATACCAATATTAGGCATAATTATGATATTAGTATTTTCATTTAGTAAAGATGAAAATATTAATGTTCGTAATTATGCTAGATCTTATATTCTTGTTTATATAATTGGCGTTATTTTATATTTAATTCTTACTTTATGCTTTAAAGAACAAATTCAAGACATAATCGGATAGTATAAAATAATTAAAGGAGTATGATTTTAAATGTATAATTATGATTTTAAAGAAAATAATGAAACAACGATTTTAGAAAAGGAAAATTCAATTATTGAAATTGATGGTAATGATTATAATTTAAGTGTTCTTATTACTAATAAAAATATTTTGTTTTTTAAAAATGTTAATATTGGTAATGTTTTAAATACGAGAGGAATGTATATGCCTCCTGAATATTTGTTAGAGTTTAAAATACCTAAAGATCAAATAAAATTAAAAATAGAAAATAATAATTCAATTATAAAATATTTAGATAGTGAAATAGTTATTTATAATTTGGATTTGAAAGACTTTATGTAATTTGAATTTCATAGATAATATTATTATAAAAATATAAAGTAAGAAATATGAAATAGAGGTGTTTTATGAGAAAAATTAAGTTGAAAAGTAACTCTAATAAAGAAGAACACATAAAGGAAGATAAAAAAGTAAAATGGAAATCAGTGTTAAATGTAATTTTAATTATTGCAATCACTAGTGTGAGTATATTTTTATTATTTATTCTTTATATAGTTATTAGTTCACCAAATTTTGATAAAGAAAAATTATACCAAAAAGAGCCAAGTATTTTATATGACCGAAATGGGAAAGAATTTGCTAGAGTTGGTGCTTCAAATAGCACAGTTATAACTTATGATGAAATACCTGATGTTTTAGTTGATGCTTTAATTGCTACAGAAGATTCAAGATTTTTTCAACATAGTGGCTTAGATTTATTTAGATTTATAAAAGCATCATTGGGACAAATTTTTCATAGCAAAACTGCTGGTGGTGCTTCTACTTTATCAATGCAAGTTATGAAAAGAACATATAATGGTGGTAGCAAAGCAGAATCAAAAGGGATAAAAGGTATTGTTCGTAAATTTAGAGATATTTATATGGCTATATTTAAATTAGAAGCAAAATATACTAAAGAAGAAATTATTGAATTTTATCTAAATTCCCAATGGTTTGCTAATGATGGGAATATTAACTATAATGGTATTTATGGTATTGAACAGGCATCATTATATTATTTTGGCAAATCTAGTAAAGATTT
>CANRCX010000056.1 GCA_947629235.1 uncultured Bacilli bacterium
AATGATAGAATATTAAAAAATCTTTGAGTTTCATTTTGATTTAATTCAGATGCTGATTTCAATGCATCCAATGTCTTCCTAAAAGTATCTAAAATTTTTTTATCACTTTCATTATTACTTTGTTCTAATTGATCTATTATATTATTCAAATTCTGCATCAATAAACTATAGTTACAGTACATAAATTTTTCTCCTTTCGTTTTCTATTAATAATATAACACAGTTGATTAGATTAAAACTATCATATTTCTATCATTTTTTTATAATCTCAAGTAGCTTATGAATGATTATACATAATCACAAAATCTGCTTGCGCACCACCTGCATTTAAGTGATTAGATATAACAATCACATCTTTACCATCACCATAAAAACTTTGTACTTTATTTGTTCTTTCTTTTGGAGAAAGTGTTTTATCTGTATCTCTTGTTAAACTTACAGGTATTCCTAAATCTTTAAATCTATCATACATATATTTACTAATAAGCAATGTATAATCTTTTTCTTTTAAACCATTTGCCACTGCACCTGGGTCTTCTCCGCCATGGCTGGTACGAAGTAAACCCGGTAACATTAATTTTTAATAGGTTATTTTACAAATCTAAATTCCATTCTATCTTAATTTCTCTTGTTTTAGTTTTTTTATCATATTTACCAATATATATTTTTTCTATAAACTCATCAACAATTATTCTTGTCAATTTATCAATATGCTTATATTTTTTTAATATACTTTCAATATCTTTGGTATTTTCTTTCTTTTCTTCTGTTTTAGTTATTTCATTTGCAATTTCTTCTAATCTTTTTTGATAAGACTCAACATCTCTTGAATATTCTTCCCTTAACATTGAGAAGTCATTATCAGAAATCATACCATTTATTTTATCTGTATATAAATTTTTAAAATATAGTTTACTTTCATTTAATTTCTTTTCTAAACTGACTTTTTCTTTATTTAAACTAACTATATAATTATTTTGTCTATTTTGTCTTTCTAATTCTAAACTATATTTATCTTTTAATAACTTTTCATTACACTTTTCCAATAAACTATTAATAGATTCTAGAACATATTCTTCTATGACATCATATCTTATAGCTTTAATATTATCACAAATATGATACTTTTTATGCCCTTTACATTGAAGATAAGCTCGTTTTACTAATGTGTTATTTTCACCTTTAACATTAAATAAATTTCTCATAAATATTCTTCCACAATCAGCGCAATAAACTTTACTACTTAAAATATGTACCTTACCATTTTTTATAGGTCTATGATAATTTTTTAATCTTCTTTGAACTAAATACCAAGTTTCATCATCAATAATTGGTTCATGTGCATTTTCAGTTCTACACCACTCTGATTCAGGTACACTTTTAAATTTATGATTTTTATAACTAACACTTGTCCTTTTTCCTTGAACTAAATTACCTATATATGCCTCATTTTTTAGCATTTTTGCAACTGTATCTGGGTTCCATAATCCTATGGCTTCATAAGTTGAGCCACAACATACGAAGTTACTTCCAATAGATTTTTTATAAATAGATGGACACAAGATATTTCTTTGATTTAAACTATCACATATTTTATAATATCCTAGTCCATTTTTATATTTTTCAAATATTTCTTTAACAATTGGAGCAACATTTTCATCAATAATAAGTTTATGTTTATCATTAGGATCTTTTATATAACCATATGGTGCAAAGCTTCCCATAAATAATCCATCTTCTCTTTTATTTTTTAATGATTTTTTTACATTATTAGATAAATCTTCTAAATACCATTCATTAACAAGCCCATTAATTTGTCTAGATTTTTTATTTGCTTCGTTATTGGTATCAGCATTATCTACAATGCTTACAAATCTAACTCCCCATTCAACAAACTTATTATGTAAGTATTTTTCTATTACTTCCATATCTCTTGAAAATCTACTCTGTGTTTTACATAATACAATATTTATTCTGCCATTTTCACAATCATTAATTAATCTATTAAAGTCTGGTCTTTCAACTCCTGCTCCTGAATAGTCATCATCAGAATATATATCAACAATTTCCCAATCTTGATCCAAAGCATATTTTAAAAGCATACTTTTTTGATTAGCAATTGACTCACTATCATCATTTTTATTCTTTTTGTATCTATCTTCATCAGATAGTCTGCAATAAATACCTACTTTTTCCATTTACTACAACACCTCAATTCTGATAAGTTGTAGCAAATTTAAATCTATACAGATATTACACAACATATTATGAATTATTTATATGCACACTATTTTCCTCTGCTAAAATAACTCGTAATAATTTCACTGCAATAATATCTTTTAAATCATTTTCATTTATAATTTTATTATTTTTAATTACATAACTAATATTATAATTAACCCCCATTTTATTTACCCCTTTTTTATTATCTATAAATAATATCCTCCTATTTTAGTTATACACATCACTCCTTAATTTTTATTTTTTATTTCTAGCAAAGTAACTATTATTTGTGTACTAACACTCCATATTTGATAATGAGTTAATAAATATTTTTAAAATAAGTTTGGTCAGTTAATATTATTCTAGGATATTTAATAAAATACCTTATTAACGATTACCGAGTTTTCTCTACAAATATTTTTATTACTTTTCTAGTTAATAGCATTTTTGAAATACTTTTATTATTTTGTTGTAATATTTCTAGATGCATTAACCTCATTCATAACATTCCTCCCTTCATTATGAGTATTCCATCAATTATTGTCATTCTAACATTATGTAGTGAGTTTGTCAATATATATTTTTATAATTTTTGTTGATTTTTTCATCAATATATGTTATATTTAATTTATTAAAAAGAAGGTGTTTAATATGCTTAAAAATACTACTGAACTTGGTTCACTTATAAATAAAGCAAGAAAAGAAATAGGTATTTCACAAAGAGAATTAGCAAGAAAGGCAAATATGGATCCTGCAGAAGTATCTCGTATTGAAGCAGGTACAAGATTAAAGCCAAATGTTTTATATTTAAAAGGTATAGCTGATACTTTAAATTTAAGTATGGTAGAGTTAATGAAACTTGCTGGATATAGTGATTTAGAAATGAACTTTGGAAGAGATCTTACAGATAAAAGATCTATTGCAGATTATCAAAAACAAATACAAAGTTATGAACAATTTTATTTTGATGTATTAGAAGAAATAGAAAATAGAAGAAAAATTGATTTTGCTATTAAAGGTTGTATTGCTGATTTAATAGATAAAATTGAATTATCTAAATTAGAAAATAAAGAAATAACAAACGATGATATATTAGAAAGACTAAATGAAATAATACCAATGATAAGTCCTAATTTAGAAAAACTTGATAAATCAAAATATCCACCACTTGATAAAGGTTTACTTCCTAATATAGAAATAAATTCTAATTTAAAATATACTATATCAAAAGAATTAAATAATAAAAAGAAATAAAAATGTATTAAATATATAAACATTTATTTTAATAATATTAAAAAAGCAAACTTAATTATAGTCTGCTTATATAAATTGACTATCTAAGTTTTGTCAATACTTTTTTCATACAAATATTATATCACGACAAAAATCACGAAAA
>CANRCX010000057.1 GCA_947629235.1 uncultured Bacilli bacterium
TTTTATAAATTATTTTACATGTAAAGAAAATTTATATAAATTTTAATTAAAAAAATACAAAATACGGAAACTTAAAATTTTAATTTATTTACATTTGTAAATAAATTTGATATAATTTTCTTGTTAAGTGATATAATATTATTGTAGATATTATATCTACTCTTGGTCTTAGTAAACTATTTATAGTCAAAGGACCAAACCCGTGTTAGCGCATAGCTGCTTAAAAAAGTAACCTATTATTATGGTTACTTTTTTAATGTTATAATCTTTTCTTGCTTAATTCTCTTAAAATTTTAATAATTATTAAATGACATAATTTCTAAAATCAACAGATTGAATTAACATTTTATTATTGATATAATTATAAGTAAGAAAGGGGTATTTTTATGCTTGTAAGTAATGATTGGAAAGATTATGAATGTATTGATGCTGGTAATGGTGAAAAATTAGAACGATGGAAAAATGTAATACTTAGAAGACCTGATCCTTGGGCACTTTGGACTCATAAAAATGCAAGTGTTTGGAATAACTACCATGCTATTTATCATAGAAGTGATAAAGGTGGTGGATATTGGGAAAATATTAAAAAATTTCCAGAATTTTGGACTATAAATTATAAAAATTTAACTTTTAAAGTAAGTCCTACCGGTTTTAAACATACAGGTTTATTCCCAGAACAAGCTGCTAATTGGGATTTTATTATTAATAAAATAAAAACTGCTAAAAGAGATATAAAAGTATTAAATTTATTTGCATATACAGGTGGTGCTACTATGGCTGCATCTTATGCTGGTGCTGTTGAAGTTGTACATGTAGATGCATCTGCTGGTATGAATGAATGGGCAAAAGAAAATGCAAAATTATCTCATTTAGAAAATAATAAAATTAGATATATTTGTGATGATTGTTTAAAATTTGTTGAAAGAGAAAAAAGAAGGGGACACAAATATGATGCTATCATAATGGATCCACCAACTTATGGAAGAGGACCTGCCAAAGAGTTATGGAAATTTGAAGATAGTTTAAATAAATTAATAGATAGTTGTATTGATATATTAAGTGATGATCCATTATTTTTACTTATCAGCTCATATACAAAAGGTATAACACCAGAAATTCTAAAAAATGTATTAAATACAAGTATAGAGGGTAAACTTAAAAATGGAATTATAACTACTGATGAAATAGGTTTAAAAATAACTAACACTAATATGATACTTCCTTGTGGAATATATGGAAGGTGGGAGAAAAATGAAAACTAAAATAACTTTAAAAATTATATTTGTAACATTATTAATAATAATATTGATTGGTTTAACAATGCTTATATTTAGTAATAATGAATCAACTAACATTAATAAAATAATAGATTATAAAATAATTGATAGAACAACATCTTGTACAGAAGAATTAGAAGAAATATATAAAGATGATAAAAATACATATTATTTACCATGTGTTAAAAGTGGTAATATTAAACTTGTATGGGATAATGGTGAAATTGATTTATTAAAGAATGCTATTAATAATGGTAAAGTTACAATAAAATCATTAAAAGATCATGGGTTAGAATTATATGAATATAAAAATTAATATAATATATGAAGATAATCATTTATTAGTTGTAGAAAAACCAATAAATATTCCTGTTCAAGAAGATAATTCTAAAGATGAAGATTTACTTACAATATTAAAACAATATTTAAAAGAAAAATATAATAAACCAGGAAATGTATATTTAGGACTTGTACATAGATTAGATAGACCTGTTGGTGGAGTAATGGTATTTGCTAAAACTAGTAAATGTGCAAGTAGATTATCAGAACAAGTAAGAACTAATAAATTTAATAAAATTTATTATGCAGTAGTTTTAGGCAAAATAAATGAAAGTGGTCGTCTTCAAGATTATTTACTTAAAGATACTAAAAATAATATAGTTAAAGTAGATAAAAATGGAAAACTTTCTATATTAAATTATAAAAGATTAGATTATAAAAATAATTTATCTTTATTAGAAATTAAATTAGAGACTGGACGAAGTCATCAAATTAGAGTACAATTATCTCATAATGGTAATCCATTATATGGAGATCAAAAATATAATAAGAATTCTAAAGTAGGTGAACAAATTGCATTATTTGCTAAAAAATTAGAATTTTATCATCCAGTAACTCACGAGTTATTAACATTTGAACTTGATTTACCAAACAGAGAACCATTTAATATATTTAAGAAATGAAAAGAGGTTAATTTTATGGATATTGAATTTGAAAATGATACAAATTATTTAGATCAACATTTTTTAATAGATAAATCTATTATTAATGCATTTGTTGATGCAGCTGAATTAAAAATAAATGAAACTGTAGTTGAAATAGGTCCTGGTAAAGGAGACATTAGTGATATCATAGCAAGAAGATCTAAACATTTAACATTAATTGAAATAGATAGAAATTTAGAGCCATTTATAAATGTTATTAAAGACAAACATAGCAATGTAGATGTAGTATATGGTAATGCATTAGATGTATATATTCCAGAATGTGATAAGATTATTTCAGCACTACCATATTCAATAACTGAACCATTTATTGAAAAATTACTTAGATGTGAATTTAAAGAAGCTGTTTTAATTGTTGGTAAAAAATTTGCAGATAATGTACTTGAAAAGAATTTAAATAAATTGTCCCTTCTTACTAATTCATTTTTTAGAGTTGAAAAAATTATGGATATTGCGCCTGATGCATTTTCACCAGAACCAAGAGTTATGTCAACAATGATAAAATTAACTAAATTAAAAAGAGAAGAATTAAATTATAGTTTTAAAAAGTTTATGTTTAGAGAAATGTTCTTTTATAGAAATAGAAAACTTAAAAATAATTTAATGGAAGCTTTAATTGAATTTGTAAAATTACATGATAAAAAATTAACTAAAAAAGAAAGTAAGGCTATAATTGATAGTTATAAATTACCAAAAGAAACATTAAATAAAGAAATGGAAAATTTATCTAATGAAGAATATGAAATGTTATATAATTCATTAAAATGATTAATAAAATCACATAATTTATATTGTTATGACATTCTAAGATTTGTCAATATTAAATTTTTGTGATATTATAAGCATGACAAAAAGACACGAGATTTCTGATT
>CANRCX010000058.1 GCA_947629235.1 uncultured Bacilli bacterium
CAATAATAAGGAGTATTATGATAGTACAAAGATATTTCTCTGTTTTTTTCATAACTTCATTATGTTGCTAAAAATATTATGTTGTGTATTTAAAAAGAAGCCTTATCTTACAATGGACTTCTTATTTTTTTGACAACATAATATTTAATAATTATAATTCATTTTTTAACCATTCTAATAAATCATTTTCCTTATTTTTACTATATTTTCTTTTAACTTTAATAGATTGGGAATTTTTATCTATTGCTTCTTCCAATTTTTTAGGATTTGCTTTTGCATAAATTTCTGTCGATTTAATTGATGAATGTCCAAGTAACTTTTCTATAGTTGTTAATGGTACTCCAGCATCTAATAAATGCATTGCCTTACTATGTCTGAAAATATGAGGTGTAACAGTTATTTTGAATTTTGTATCATCTATTTTTCTAATTCTGTTTACATATTTTTGAATAATATAATTAATTCCCCATCTAGTATATTGAATATTTTTTTGATTTTTAAACAAATAATCTTGATGATTAATTTTATAAATGTTAATATATTTTTGTAGTATTTGTGCGACATCAATTGATATAGGAACTATACGTGATTTATTTCCTTTTCCATTAATAATCTTTATGGTTGAATGGTTAGATATTTCTATATCTTCTAATTTTAAATTACATAGTTCACTAACTCGTATCGCACTTTCATAGAGAAGAGTTAAGATTGCAAGTTCTTTCAACTCTTTTTTATTTTGTGAATTGGGAATAGAAAATAATAATTTTATTTCGTCTACAGATAAATATTCTATTAATGTTTCGACTTTTCTCAATGGTTTTATATTTCTTAATCTTGAATATAAATTTATTAATTCTACATCATGAATAGATACAAATTGAAAAAAACACTTAACTGCAGTTATTCTATTATTTACAGTATTAGATGTATTTTTTTCATCATTTAATAACCAATTAATAAATTCTTCAATTAACTCAATATTAAACATGTCTAATGTAATATTATTTGATCTAATGTTTTTCTTTTGTTCGAAAAATTTAAATAATTTTATAAAGCTATACTTATAAGTTGTTATAGTTTGTGAGGATAATTTTCTAGTTTCTAATAAATAAACTTGAAAAAACTCTTTTAAATAGTATGAAAAATCTTTATTCACAATCAACACCATCCTTTATTTTGGGATATAAGTCTGGATATTGTATTTTCATAGTGTCGATAATTTCTTGTTTCATTTTATCAGTCATATGTAGATAATATTCTGTTGATGAAATATTGGAATGTCCCATAAATTTTTCTAAATATAATAAAGCTTCTTCTGGCTCAATGTTTTTCTTTACCAATTTATCAAAAGCTATTACTGAAAAAGAATGTCTTAAATCATGTAGTCTAATAGAATCAGTTTTAATATCCATCCTTTTTACAATATTTTTAAATACTAATAATGCATTTTGTTTTGTTGTTGTGAAAATATAGTCATCATCATTAAAATTCATTATTTTGAAATATTTAATTATTACTTTCTTCATTGATTTTGAAAAATATATTTTTCTACTAATATTTTCTTTCGATAATATAATATTAATTGAATTATCATCTAAATCAATATCATTATATTTAATATTTAATGCCTCTGAAATACGTAATCCTGTTGAATATAATAATCTAAATAATACTGGATATTCATAAGAAAATTTATTATTTCCATATTTTCTTTTATCAATGGCTAACAATATTTTTTTCATTTCCTCTTCAGTATATATGTGTGGCTGAAATAAACTATTATTATCAAAGTTTATTTCTTCATAAAATATATTGGTATTACCAAATCTAATTAAAAATTTACAAAAATTTAACATTATCAGATATCTTTCATGTGTATTTATTGTAGAATTTTTAAAATTATAAATATAATTATTAAAATCTTCTTCTGTTATGTTTTTGTTTTTTTTATTAACAGATAAAAAGTAATTATCTAAATCATACAAATACAATTTATTACTATGTTTAAAATTCATCGCTTTTTCATATAAAATTATATCTTTTATATCATTCTTAAATACACTTTTATATTTTATTTCCATTCGGGTACCTCCATAGGAAGCATCATAAGTTTTTGTTTATCATAAGAAATGTAAATGTTAATTGTATTATCAGTTTTAGAATGACCTAAAATTTTGGAGATTACATTTATATCAACATGTTTCTCAAGTAAATTAGTGGCTATACTATGTCTAAAAGAATGACATCCATATTTACGATTTCTGATATCTATACCAGATTTTTCTACTATTCTATTAACAATGACACTTAAATATTCTGATGCATATAAAGAACCATCATCTTTTATAAATACAAAATCATTATTAACATTTGGTCTAGCATTTTTCAGATAATCAAGTAAAGAAAATTTAACCATTTTAGGCATTGGTAAAACTGATAATATATCTGTTTTATTTTGATAAAATTTTATTAAATTGTTATCCCAATCAATATTTTCATACTTCAAAGTTCTAACATCATCTCTTCTTATTCCTAGATAAGCGAATAATGATACAATAGCAAAATTTCTTTTACCAATATTATCTTTTGTAGATATAGAATTTAAAATTTGGGAAATTTCTTTATTTGTATAATATGATATTATACTAGAATTTATTGGCTGTCTTAATTTGGGAAATACCATTTCACCATTAAAGGTTATTTTCTTATTATCATATAACCAATTCAGAAAATATTTCAAACACTGACTTCTATCATAAATAGTTCTCAATGAAAACTGCTTGTTCATATAATTCACATAATTGTAAGCAGACTCTAATGTCACTTTTGTATGATTGTTATTTTCTAAATATCTAAAGTAATAAATCAAAGACTTTATTTCCCATTCTTGAGTATATTGATTTTTATTAGATTTAGATAAAAAAGCAATATATTCATCAAATAAAGTATTTAACCATCTTTTATGATTTTCTCCTTTCCATAAACTTATTTTTGTTTGTACACTCATAATTTTATCATCACCTTTCTGTATATATGCGTATACAGAATAATTATAAATGTATTAAAAATTAAAATAAATA
>CANRCX010000059.1 GCA_947629235.1 uncultured Bacilli bacterium
GATGAGTGCTAGAAGAAAAATTAAATATCAAAATATTATTGATGATGTAAAAATAAATAATATATAAAGTTAACAAAAAGGATGTGGAGAATCCACATCCTCTTTGCGAGAAGATAAAGCTACTCAAATGTTAAACTTTATTAGAGTTTTAGAGTTTGTGTAATATATTACACTGTCTCAGTCTTCAGTAAAAAGACAGAAAAAGTCAAAAAAAGATAAAATATGATATTAAAAAAGATTGAAAAAACATCTTATATTATATAGTAACAAAGGTAAATGGCTTTAAATAATGTTTATTAAATATCAGAATATTTACAGTTTAAAGTTTGCCATTAATATTTTAAAATAGTTACTTATATATTAAAACTATAAATTTATAGAATTTGACAATCTATTATGTTTATGATATTTATAAAAATAAATATTAATGTTCTATGTGATAGTTCTTTTTGAATAATGTGTTTTTATTTATTATAGTAATCTTCATTTATTTTGATAAAAAAATATTATTAATACTTAATACACAAAATACTTTGTATTTGTTAGTTCTTTATTAATTTGAGGAGGTAAATAATGAAAAAATCTACAAAGAGAATAATTGTTATAACCATATTAATCATATGGATTATATTAATAATACTAGATTGTAATCGATTAAACAATTTTAATAACAACTTTAACTTAAAACCTTTAATAACAATTATGAGTATAAAATATAATAACGAAAATGAATATGGTACTATCCATATAGGTTTAGGATATTCAGTAAAACATTTTAATGAGTCAATTTCAGCTGGTGGAACAATAGTTTATTTATTTTATTTATTTCCTTTACCTTACTTTACATCATTATAATAAACTTTTTTAAATAAGTATTAAAATTGTTTTTTCCTCTTCAATAAATCTTTAATTAATTTATTTTTATCATTATTTTAAAAGAGTTAATTATATTTAAATTATAAATTTATAGATCTATTATGTTTATGATATTTATAAAAAAATATTGATAATTTATAGGAGGAACTATATGAATCATAAAATATTCTTTATTATAATATTTTTTATTATTTTGATTTTATTTATTATAGAAATCTTCATCTATTCTAACAAAAATCAAATAAATGTTATTGATTCTTATTTTGCAAAGAACACAATTGATACAAATAGCAGTAATAATGTAGAACTACCAAAGGTTATTCGTAATAGAGAAAATGTAAAAATAGAAGTATTAAATAACACAATAACAAAAGATTCAGCAGAAATTTTGATTACAGATAATAATGAAACTCCATATTATTGGGAATCACGTTTCAGGGTTCAAAAGAAAATTAACAATAATTTGGAAGCTTGGGAAGACCTTCAATTTTTAGAAGAAGAACCACTTTTTGATGATATACTTTATAATAAATTGGACGAAAATAATCAATTAAAATTTAAAATAGAGTATGGAAAATATTACGGTGCATTGAATAATGGTACATACAGAATTATGAAATCAGTTTATGATTATAGTACTAATAAATTTATTGATTTTTTTTCAAATGAGTTTGAAATCAAATAATTTAATCTAATTTAAAGTATAAATGATAAAAAATATCAAAAGTAGGATAATAAATATAAATAATTAAGTTTTTAAAGTACTTTTAGTTATTTTAGCCCAGCAAAATATAATAATTATTGAAAAATTACTTAAAATAGTGTGACAAATTTAAAATAATATGCTATTATATATTTACATTAGAAATGTATCCTCGTTCTGGTTGTGGATATCATTTACTAGTATGTGTACCGTGAATGCACATATTCTTTTTTTATGCAAAAATAGAGTAGACCGTGAATCTGCCCTATCAATTATGTATGATACATTTAGTCTTTACCCTAAAACTCATCCTAATTTTAGTTTTTAATATTATCTAGACTATAAAATTTAATGGTCAGAGAATATTCCATCATATGATTTTTCAAAAGGTATTTTAATTATTCCTAATTCTTCATTTTCAAATATAAAAATATATTTTCCTATTTCCAATTCATTAACTAAATTATATGTATCAATATCTATATCTATCTCAATTTCATACTCTGATTCTTTTTTTAAGGAAATATGACTAGTATCAATTGCTATTTTTTCTATATCTTCATTGTTCGTATTTTGAATTATACTACAGTTGCTTGGCAAATAGTCATTAAGATATTCATCGAGCATATATAATCCTAATGCTATATAATCTTTTTCAAACTGGAATTTAGTTATAATAAAATTATTATAAATCAATTTATCTTCCGGTATATGATTATCTTTATTACTCTCTTCTACTTGTATAAATTTAATATTGCTAAATGATGGTGGATTAGTTGCATATATTGATTGTACTTTGCCGTAAGTTGCAAATATTTTATCACCTATATTTAAATCTGAAATATCTATTTTTCTTCCATCAACATCTTTGATTATTGGACTTTTTTCTATTTTTAAAATGCAACTTCGTTCAGTGCTATCAAGTGAGTCCTTGAGAGCAATAGTTTTGTTATCTTTGGCTACAATTATACCTCCTACTCTTGGTAATCTTGGAAGTATTATATTTTCATATACAACATATATCGCTATTACAATAAATATTATTATTAATATTATTTTTAGACTTCTTTTCATTTTAAATCCTCCGTTTTGCAAATTTATTTAATTATATCAAGTAGTTAAAATTATTCCAAATTAAATTCTATATCTTTTTTTGTTTTATTGTTGAGAGTATTTTTTATATAATTCAGTGAAATTCTTTTTACTTTTTAACATTAATTTATCATAAATATTATTTAAATCAATGTCAGTATAAACTAAATCATAATAGCAATTTTCTATAGGATCAAAGTGTATTCCCATAGTATTACATTTATATTTAGTATCATTTATTTGTAAATCAAATTTAATTTTTCCTATTTTAGTCTTTATTATTGAATAAAAGCCTGTATCAGTTATTATTGCTTTTTCTATGCTATATTCCTCATTTTTATCATTAGCAATATACTCTATTGTTTTTCTATTTATAAATTTGTCATCTATATC
>CANRCX010000060.1 GCA_947629235.1 uncultured Bacilli bacterium
GTGAAAGGTTTGCTTTTTCTCTAGCTTCAGCAATAATTTCACCAATTCTTTTTTCTTGCATAATGAACACCTCTTGCACTAATAATAACATATATGTTAAATAAAATCAACATTTTAAATATATTTGTTTCAAAAAGTGTTGACAAGATAGTAATTATTATGTATATTAATGGTGTTAATTAAATTTAACACATTATTTTAAAATGTTAATCATTTAAAAGAAAGGAGGAAATCTATGAATGAAGATTAAACATCTAGAAGTACCACAGAATATTTGGAAAGATAAAAGAATTCCAAAAGAAACTAAATATATTTACTCTTATATTTATACAAAAGGTTTTGATAGAATTATCACAGATATAAATATAGGGGAAATACAACAAACCATTAAAATAAAAAATAAGGGTTTGAAAAAGAGTTTAGATATATTAGAACAATTAAAATATCTAGTATATCAAGAGTATGCAACGGGAATGTACACAATAACACTTAACTAAATTGCTAAAAGCGTTAGTTAAGTAAGGTACAGTAAGATGAAAGGCTTATGTTAGTACCTATTCTAGTAATAGAATGAATCTATTTGAAATAAGACATAATTCAAAGAACGAAGTATAAGAATAAAAAGGAAAAAATACTATGTGTTATTTCAAATAAAAATCTTAGGGGCAAAGATTTAAAATAATGCCTCTAGGATAACTATGTCTATTTTTGAAAGATAGCTTGTAGATGATACAAGTTTTTTTGTTGTCTAAATTTTCAAAAGAAAGGAGAATGTCAATGAAATTATTAAATAAAGAAGATATTTTAAAAAACAAAGTTGATACTATCTCACAATATCATATTTTAGATTATTTAAAGAAAAATCTAAATATCAATGAATTTGAGGTCTATCTTGTTGATAGAGATAATATCAAAGTAATTGATAAAGAAGATAAACATTTATATTTTAACTATGATTCTTCTACCAAAAAAATCACTTATCAAGATGAATTAAAGATAAAAGAACACGATTATGAAATAGGATTATAAAGCTATGGGTTGCATTGTATTAGATGATTCCATAGTTAAAAGTAATTCAATAAATTCAACAGATAAACTTGTATATGGTGTCATTAAAGCATTAACAAATAATTTAGGTTATTGCTATGCAAGTAATGATTATATATCTAAAAAAGTAAATCTATCAAAAAGGACAATATCAAAATCTATCAGTAATTTAAGAAAAGCAAATTATATAAGAGTTGAAACAATTAACTATCAAAGAAATATCTATCTAACAAGTGATGTATAGAACAATACTTCTATACCCTATGGAAGAATATTACTATACCCCATAGCACGATACTTCTACTAAAATATATAAGAATAATAAATAAGTATAATAGATAATATTTTAATTATATTTAAATTATATTTAAATAATTTAAATACTTAAAAAAATTAAATGAAAGGAATTGATAAATGGATGATATAAATTATAATGAAGTCTTAATATCAGGAATAATCAATGTTATTACTGATACGAATGGCAAGTATATTAAATTTGGATTAACTACGAATAAATATACCTTAAATGAAGATAAAAAAGTGTATGTTAGTTTAAATATTTCAAGAGAACTATTTAATACCTATCAAGATTATTTCATTAAAGGTAATAAAGTATTTGTAAAAGGTTATCTAAATTCCTATATAGACCAAAATAAGAAGATACAAAGTTTCATTACGGTAACTAATATATCTAATAATCCAACTGATTTTATTAAGGGAAGAAATTCCCCACATATTAGATATGATCCTGACGGTGTAATGGTATGGAATGGCAAAAGATGTGAAGCTATTCCGCCTACCAAAGAAGAACTTATTGAAATGGAAAATTTATTAAAAGATTTTAAATAAACTATTTGCAAAAATAATAGAAAGGAATTTGAGATTAGTTATGAAAAAAATAAAATTAAAAACTTAAAATAGAAAGGAGAATGCTTATTGTATAAAGTAATTGAAGAAAAAGATATAAAAAATCTAAACCAAATAGAAATTGATAATATGATTGATCAATCTATTAACCTATCAATCATTTTTGATTTATTAAATTTAAACTTAATAACTGAAAAACAGTTTTATATACTAAAAGAAAAAATTAAATGTTTTTATTAAAATATCATGTAAATAAATTTTAAAATAAGATATAATGTTTTTAGAACGAAGCAGTAGTTCAAAATGAAATTAAAATAAAGAAAGTGAGGTATAAATGGCACAAGTTGAGATTATAGCTGCTAATCTCAAAGAAAAAAATAATAATATTACTATTGCAAATAAAAAGAAAAAAGTTTGTGCTTATGGAAGAGTAAGCACAGATGATGAAGAACAAATTACAAGTTATAATTCACAAATAAAATATTATACTGAAAAAATTAAATCAAATCCTGATTGGGAATTTGTAGGAATATATGCTGATGAGGGTATTAGTGGAACACAAGTTAAAAATAGGACTGAGTTCCAACGAATGATAGATGATGCTTTAAATGGCAAAATAGACATTATTCTAGCTAAATCTATTTCAAGATTTGCTAGAAATACACTTGATACTCTTAAATACTGTCGAGAATTACGAGATAAGAAAGTTGATGTCTATTTTGAAAAAGAAAATATTCATACAATAGATTTAGATAGTGAAATGTTTTTAACTCTTTATAGTGCTTTTGCCCAAGCTGAAAGTGAGTCTACTTCTCAAAATGTTAAGTTAGGTTTAAAAGCTATGATGAAACGAGGAGAATATGTTGGAAGTCCTGATTGTTATGGCTATGATTGGAATAAAGAAACAAAACAATTAGAGATAAACGAAGAACAAGCAGAAGTTGTTAGAATGATTTTTAATTG
>CANRCX010000061.1 GCA_947629235.1 uncultured Bacilli bacterium
TTAACATATTTGTCTGTTAAGGGGACTAGTTCTATATTATTTTTGCTTTTTTCTATATCTATATCTGGATTAGAATTATAAGTCCTTTTTTCTCTTTTGTTATGTGATCCAATTTGTGCTAAATCATTGATAGTCATTATTGGTTCACTTCTAAATATTGCATAATTTAAATTCATATATCAATCCTCCAATCTCTTAAATTTCAGTCCTATAAAAGATTAAATTTACTACAATTTACGATAAATCTCTAACTAGCAATAATTTAACTAACATTTTTTATACTATTTAATATTTCTTTTATCCTACTTTTTTTCGATTTTTTATGTGAAATATTTATATCATTTTTATTTGCAATCAAAATGATTTCATCATCATCGCAGTCTTTTATTTTGCTTTCTATTTTTTTCAAAATAAGTAACTTTAACTGTTCCCTATTTTCATAAGAAATTTTATCACTTACAGTAAACGGAAATAAACTAAATTTTTTGTATTCAGATATTATATTGACTAAACTGATATTTACCTTTTCATAATACCAATCTAATAAATCAATAATATAGTTGTCATCATCACAAAACTTATATACCAAATCAATAAATACATAATAATTTTCTATTTTACTTCTATATTTAATTGATTCATCATAAACAGAAATTAAACTTGACAAATAACTAAAAAAATAAATTTTTTTAATTTCTTCATTATTTCTAAGCTCATAATTTATATTAAATCTCAAGCATTCTATATAAAAATCATCGATTTCACAAATTCTCATTCCAATAGATTCATGTCTCATCGCTATTTTATTAATCGCATAAAAGATTTTATTTAATAAATTTTGTAGTTGATTGTTCTCATTGTCAAATTCATTATAATCTATCATTTTAACTAACATTGATACAAAACAAGATAATATATATTTATAATCCACAAAGCCAGTCACGAGTCTATTATCTTTTTCCATTATATCAAGGCATATCACAATTTCTTCGGAAGTATAAAATTCGATAAATTGTGTGAAAATTCTACATACTTTTTCACTAGTATCAATATATTTATCATTTTTATCGACATTATTTTTATAATATGAAACTAAATAATTATATAACGAGTTTTTTTCTGCTAAATTAAAAATATATTTAAGATATAACTTTGCACCATCTCTTTGCCTTATTAATCCTTTTTGATTAGTGAATTCTATTATAGCATTTTTAATACAATTCAAAATCATTTCAATTTTAGAATAATTATATGGATCTTTACTATATAAAACGCAATCTAAAGGAATAATGGCTATTTCAAGTAGATTTCTAAAATTCATTAATGATTTATTTTCTAATGCTAAATCAAAGGAATCAGAAACGAAATCCCCTAAAAAATCGTTTACTAAGTCATAAAAATATTCTTTATTGGTAATAAATAAATCTTTAAATACTTCAACAGTATCAATTAGCATATTATCATTGTTTATCTGAACAATCATCTTAACTACATCTAAATAATAACTAAATGTAACTATCATAGTCAATTCTAACTTATCAGCATTTTTATATCTATTTTCTTTTCCTGATAATAATATTTTATGATATGTGTTTTGAACCGCCTGCAAAATATCTCTATTTTTGTTTGCAAGAGCTATTTGGGAATACTCGTTTAAATATTCAAGCATATACTTTTCTATAAAATTATCATTATCATTTTTAGGAATAATATCATTAAAAAATGGAATATCAATATATTCAAACTTATTTTTCCTTTTCAATAATCTATTTTTAATTATTTTAATATATGAATCCATACCATTTTCAAATAAAATAGAATCATTTACAGATGTTCTTAATAATGTATTTATGCATTGTATATAAACTATAAATATTACATTCCACTTATTTATATATTCATTTAATGACGGATTATAAGATTTTCTTTTTTTTGAATATTTGTCTAATTCTAAATATTCTTTTTCAACCATATCTAAAATATAATTTATTCTCTTTTCAATAACAATAATTAATCTATATTTGTTTGACAAATTTGAACTTACAAACAAATCTATCCCTAACATAATAAAAATTCCAATAATACTTAAATAAAAAAAAGGCAAAAATATATCTATTCTATATTCAAAGACTTTAAATTGAGGAATTAATAAGAAAAAAAATGTTATACTAATTATATAGACGTATTCTATTATATGTTGAAATTTGATGTCTAATATCTTTTCCATTACTGAATTAGTATATGTATTTCTAGTTTCCTGATTAAATATTTGTAAAGTAAATACAATACCTGATAATCCTATTAACGAAATTCCTGTATCAATAAATAACGATTTAATATGATTATCAAAGCTTATATTAATAAAATTCGAAATAATAATTGATAATAAAATATTAATAAAGAAAATTAATATATAAGCATAAGCAAATTTTTTAGTTTCAAATTTTAATTTATAAATGCGAAAAAAATTAACAATTTTAATTTTTGTAAAGTATAGTTTAAAATATAAATGATTGATTTTACATTTTAATTTGTTTTTTTTATAGTTAAATAAAACTTTAATATATATCCATAAATTATTTAATAGAGTTTTCAGAAAAGTCCACCCCCAACACATGTCATTCATAAGTTTCATTACTAAAAAGTCACATGTTAAACATTAATCAACATATTAATATTTTCGCTTGGTATTATACCATAAAACCACTTTTTTTAAAAAGATTATTGTGAAAAACATATATTTTAACAAAATAAAAATACTTTCTTTAAAAAGTATTTTATATTAAATTTTATAGATTATCATTTGCTACAACTA
>CANRCX010000062.1 GCA_947629235.1 uncultured Bacilli bacterium
AGATATGATTATACTGGAAAAATTATTACGGAACCGACAAAAGAGAATTTGGACAGGATAGATATATGAATTTAATATAAATCTTATTTAAATAACTTAACTTTTAGCAAAATGTAAGGAGAAAAAGCTATTATCAAAAAATAACCTAAATGCCACCATTCCTATTGACTTATGGTGGCATTTAGGTTAAAATGTTTTTGGGGGTAAATTTTATGTTATATACTTATAATCAAATAAAAAATAAATATAAAAGTACTTATCAAATAAGAAAAGCATTGAATAATAAAGAAATTTATAAAATTGAAAAAGGTATATATTCAGATAGTCCAAATATTCATTATTTAGAAACCATAATGATGAAATATCCTTATGGAATATTTACATCGTATTCTGCTTATTATTATCACAATTTAACAGATGTTATTCCTAATAAAATATATTTATCTACTAGTAGAAATGGAACAACTATTACTTCTAACAAAATAAAGCAAATTCGTATGAAAGACGATCTTTATAATTTAGGAAAAACCCAAATTAATTATGAAGGAATAAAAATAAATATTTATGATAAAGAAAGAATGTTAATTGATTTAGCCAGAAACAAAAATCAAATTGGATATGATTTATATAAAGAAATAATATCTAATTATAGAAAATTAGCAGACTCTTTAGATACACAAAAGATAGAAGAATATATACAACATTTTGTAAACGGAGATAAAATTTTTGAAATTATACAAAACGAGGTGTTTTAATGAATATACATGAAGCTGTTAGTAAATACATAGCATCAGGTTATTCTGAAGATACTGCTATACCAAAAGTGGCACAAGATATTATTTTACTTAAAATTGGGAATAGCAAATATAGTAAAAATATTACTGTAAAAGGTGGAGTTGTAATGCATAATATTTCTAATGATATGCGTCGTGCAACTCGAGATATGGATATTGATTTTATAAAGTATTCTTTGGAAGATAAATTTATTCGTAATTTTATAAAAGAACTAAATAACATAGGTGACGGTATAAAAATAAAAATTATAGGAAAAATTGAGCCATTGCATCACCAAGATTATGATGGAAAGAGAGTCTACATACAACTTGCAGATAAAAACCATTATTCAATAAGCTCTAAATTAGATATTGGAGTGCATAAATATTTTGATATAGAACAAGATGAATATTACTTTGATTTTAATATTATAAATGAAAGCGTAAGTTTACTTATAAACTCCAAAGAACAAATAATTGTTGAGAAATTAAAATCATTACTAAAATTTGGTATTACTTCCACAAGATTTAAAGATATATTTGACTTTTATTATTTAATTAATAATGAAAATTTAAATAAGGACAAGCTAATAAAATACATAAATATTTTAATTTTTCAAGATAAAAATATGCGAGAAAATACATTAGAAGATACATATAACAGATTAAGAAATATTTTAAATAATAGTGGATTCCAAGCAAGAATTAATACAGCAAACAATAATTGGCTTAAAATGCCTATAAGTGAAGTTATTGATAATGTGTTATATTATTTTAGTGGATTAATTAAGACTAAAATTTAGTATAATAGCATTATTTATTAAATATAATAAGGAGGAAATTATGATTTTTAGACCTAAAATATTTATTAGTTCAACATTTAAAGAAAACGAAAATATTAGAAATCGTATCCGTTCATATTTTTATTCTGTTGGAGCAGAGCCATTATTATATGAGCAAGAATTGACTCCATCAATTACTCCTATGACATATCGTAAAAATGTATTAGATGCAAATTTTATGATTTTAATTATAAAAAATTATTATGGTCAAAAGACAGAGTATGGAATTTCAGGAATTCATGAAGAATATAAAATAGCTATTAATAATAATATTCCTACACATGTTTATATCAAAAAGTTTAACAATAATAAGGCTTATGAAAATAATCCATTAGTTGAAGAATTGAAAAAAGATGGAATATCGTATCATTATTTTAATAATGATAATGATTTAATGAAGCACATTAAAGAAACAACTTTTACAATTGCTAGTGAAATAATGATAAATCAAATTGAAAAAAATAAAATTCCAGAAAGTTCAATAAAAAAATTAGCTGGAAATCTGGATTACATTAACTCTATAAAAATTATATCCATTATTGAATCTATGATGGACACTAGTAAGAGGTTAAATTTAGACTATATATATACAGATTTATTCACAACATGTCTTGAAGAAATTTATATTCGTTTTTATTCTTCTCATCATAATTTCATTAATTGGAAAATTGATGAATTATTAAATAATATGTTCAAAGCTTCAAATAGATTTATAAAACATTCTGGAATAGATTTTACTTCAATAGGGAACTCTATGGAATTTAATATTAATATTTTGGGAAAAGTACAAATAACAAAATTAACATATAATAAATGCAGTGAATGGAAAATAACTGATTATCAAAAATGTCTAGAAAACTTTTTTTGCAGTTTTGAAAAATTTAAAGCACTTATTAAAAATATTAAATTGGAAGTTGATATTCTTTAATAATTCTATTTAAAATGCTTATGGCATGTCTTTGTATGGGCCATACCCCTTTTGGTGGACTTAATTTTCAGCCCAGCCCTAGGCTTTATATATTTTTTATAAAAAATAACTTAATTAGTAGTAGCAGTAGTATCTGTGGGAAATGTTG
>CANRCX010000063.1 GCA_947629235.1 uncultured Bacilli bacterium
ATCGCCTCCTTTTATGGATTTTGGGCATAAAAAAAGCCAGAACTATTATGCTATTTTGCACAAATAATTCTGGCTAATCTTTAATTTATTCAATATTAAATTTATCATTATATTTTCTTTCACATTCTTTACATATAGTAAAATTATTATCTAAAATATCTTCTTTCTTTCCAGTAACTTCTTGAATAAATTTCGTTTGTATCCCTTTGAGTTTTTCACATTTTTCTTTTTCATCATATACTAAGTGAAAAGTATTATCTTTTATATTCAAATAATAATTTTTATATTGTTTTCTTTTTGATGAAACATTAGATTTATCTTGAATTTTATTCAAATCATTATTATTTTTAATTATTATATTCTCAATTTTTCTATTACTACCATCAAAATAGTTAATCTTATGATTTTTTTGAATATTATAACAAAATTTACAGCCATATATTTTTTCTTTCTTATCAATAGACTCACATTCAAACAAGATTCCAAATGGTATAATATCTTTTTTAAACATATACAATGGAGTAACTTTATATAAAATCTTTCTATTATTTTGTTCTATTATATTCACAATATCGTTTTCTATTTTCTTCATAGCTCCATTATTTAAATCTTCTGTTCCTATAAAAATATTATTGAAATTCGCAAATTTTGCTGATAAATGATAGCCAATAATATGACATTTTTGAAAAATTCCAATGTTATTATCATATTTATTATCATTGTTTTTACCTACTAATTTTTCAAAATTAATTGGATTTGGATATTCTATATTTTTACTACAATATTTAGATATTGTTTTTTCACTTAAAACAGCTATTGCTTTTCCACTTTTCCCAAATTTATTTGAATCAGTATATTGTGGTTTTCCTTCTTTTACTTCATAATCTTTCTGAATAATTGTAAATGGAATATTATTATTAACTTCTATTGCATCAAATTTTGTTTCAAAATCTTTATCATTAATAATATTTTTCAATTTATTTTTTAATATTTTTGAATCTTCTATTATCATTATATTTTCCTACCTAAAATAATTATAGATTGATTTTCCAATAACCATTTTTATCTGCACCAATTCTTTCTAACAAGCCCTTTTCCTTTAATTTATTGGTATTTCTTTTTATAGTCATAGTAGTTACTTTTAATTTTTTAGATAATTGTTCTTGAGTTATATTTGGATTTTCTTTTAAAATTTTTAATATTTTTTGCTCTGTTGGATTCAATTTTACAGTAACATTTGCAGTAACATTTGCAGTAACATTTACAGTAACATTATTTTCTTGTCTATTCAATGGAATTTCCGTTCTAAAAATATCTCCTTCTATTAATTTTGGAATTCCTCCAGAATATTCTTTTGTATATTTTAACAACTTTATCATTCCTGATCCCAATTCATCTGCAAGACCTATTTCACGAAATACCATTGCTATTTTAGGATTTTTAGGTTTTGGACTATAATTTTTTACTTGTAATATATCTCCTATCATTCTAGCTTTATTTGCATTTTCTGTTTTCATTGACTCTTTTTCTATTATTAGTCTGGCATAAAACGGTTCTACAAATTCTCGGTGAATCAATAAATTTACACAAATCTCACGCCCTATGACATTTCTTATATCTATTCGTCTATCATTTTCCAAATAAAATCTATCATCCAAATGTTTAACAATAAATGCCATTAATCTATCATAACTTTCAATTAAATTTGTTGTTATAATATCTCTATCATCATATCTATCAACATCATGTACTCTATATAATGCATCTGTTCTATGATGTGGAATAATAGACAATATTGTACTATCTTTTCCAAATAATAATATCGCTGCTAATGTAAGTCCTTCTTTTCCAGTAGTATAATCTTTATCATATAACTGCAAACTTCTTAATATTTCTTCTGGTGTCATATTCATCCATGGATGTTTACCTTTTCCATTTAAGTGATAATTTTCTATTGCCATTTGCTTGACTCTTTCAATTACATCAATTCTTAAATCTTCCATAGTTGCATAAGGATATATTCTATTTTCTGAATAATCTGCCTGTTTTCTTAAATATATACTTTCAATTAAACTTTCATTATTGATTTCATAATCTCCATCTTCATTTCTATCAAATATTTTTCCACCTGTTTTATGAACTGTTGAACTTTGAGGGATATATATAACTAATATTATTTTATCATTATACTCATATTCCTGCATACCAACATATATTGTTGGAGATATTTTTTGAGGATTGTTACATAAATTCGTAAAGTCCTTTTTAATTTTTGTTATGGCATCTTTGTTAACTCCAATAATCGTTTTATCATCTTTAACACCTAAAAAAATATATCCTCCGTTTCTGTTAAGCATCCCGCAAATAGATTCAAATAATGATTTAGGTAAATCTATTGACGCTTCTTTAAACTCAGTTGTATATGTTTCTCCCATATCTATTATTTTTAATAAATTTTCTGGTATTTTTTCTGCCATATAATCATCCTCCAAATTAAAATCATTTATATTATACCATATTAGATTATTTTTTTCATCAAAATATTATAATTTATATAATTATTTTTTACAAATTAAAATTATATATTCTTACTTATTTTTTATATATCACGATCTCCTCTATCTTTATCACTTTTTTCTTGTTCTTCCTCCTCATTGGAAGTATCTAATACTTGTT
>CANRCX010000064.1 GCA_947629235.1 uncultured Bacilli bacterium
GAAAATATGAAATATGCAAGTCCAGATAGTTTAAATAGTTATATTTCTAATCAAATAAAAAAAAATCAAAAATATTATTTATTTTTTGATGAAATTCAAAATGTTCAAAGTTGGGAAAAAGTTATAAATTCTTTTAAAGCTAAATATAAAGACAAAGTATCGATATTTATTACTGGGTCTAATAGCAAATTATTATCAGGTGAACTAGCAACTCTTATTGCTGGTCGATATGTAAGTTTTAATATATATCCATTTACTTTTAAAGAAGTATGTGAATTAACTAATAGTGAAAATAAAAATAAATATGAATTAGCAGAATTATTTGATAATTATATTAAATGGGGTGGAATGCCTCAAAGATTTAGTCAAAATAATGAAATAGAAATTAAAAATTATTTAAAAGATGTCTACAATTCAATAGTTATAAAAGATATAATTGAAAGATATAAAATAAAAGATATTGATTTATTTAATAGAATAATCACATATATTATAACAACCCCAGCTCAAACATTTTCTGCTGGTTCACTTGTAAAATATTTTGAAAGTGAGAATAGAAAAGTATCTTTAGAAACAATATATAATTATCTAGAATATATTACTGAATCATTAATAGTTAGAAAAGCTGAAAGATATGATATAAGAGGTAAACGACTTTTAACAGGTAAATATAAATATTATGTTGCTGATTTAGGATTTACAGAAATAATTAGTGAAGGGCGAAAAGAACAAGTAGGATTTAAATTAGAAAATATTGTATATAATGAACTTATTTCTCGAGGATATAATGTAAATGTTGGAAATATTGGTGAAAAAGAAATAGATTTTATAGCTACTAAATTTGAAAAGAAAATATATGTTCAAGTATCGTATCTATTAGTAGATGAAGATGTTATTAATAGAGAGTTTGGGGCATTTGATAATATTAAAGATAATTATCCAAAATATGTTATCTCTATGGACACATTAAGTTATTCTCAAAATGGAATTATCCATAAAAATATTATTGATTTCCTATTATCTGATGAAATATAAAAAAGTTGTAAACATTAAAAATGAATAAAAAGCAAATTACTTTAATATTAGCAAAATTTATATTTGCTTTTCTTTTATATTGTTGACAGGGATACCCCCTATACCCTATAATATAGCATGGGTGATATAAATGAAGAAGAAATGTGAGAACTGTTCTAAATCAAAACATAGAACTCCAGAAGAAAAGAAGGATTTAATTAGAAGATTAAAAATTATTTCTGGACAAGTAAATGGAATAGAACAAATGATTAATAATGATAGATATTGTGATGAAGTATTATTACAAGTGGCGTCTACTACAAATGCTTTAAAGAGTTTAGGCAATGAAATATTAAAGAGTCATATGAAATCTTGTATGGTAGAGGAAATAAATGAAGGAAATTTAGACATAGTAGATGATATTTTTTCTTTATTTGGAAAATTAAAATGAAACAAATATACATAAAAATTGAAGGTATGCATTGTAGTCATTGTGAAATGATTATAAGAAATACTTTATTAGAAATAAAAAATATTTTAGAGGTAGAATTTGATGGGAATATTGCCTGCCTTAAATATAAAGGAAAATTAGATAAAAATAAGTTAATAAATGCTATTTTAGATAAAGATTATATCACAAAAGAAGAATATATAAGTGAAGATATAAGAAAACTAAAAAGTAATATAAAGTTAAAAGAATTTATTATCATTACTATTATAATTCTCATTACAATTTGGGGTATCAATAAATTATTTGGCTTTAATATTTTTAATGCCATTCCAACAATAGATAGTAACATAACTTATGGAATGCTTTTTATAACTGGCCTTTTAACAAGTATTCATTGCATTAGTATGTGTGGAGCAATCAATCTAATAGCCGTTATTAATAATGAAAGGAAAAGAAATTTAAAAAATCCTATTCTTTATAATATTGGTAGAGTTTTATCATATACCATTATAGGAGGTATTGTAGGATTTATTGGCAGCGTATTTAGTATTAATAATACCATATCAGGATTTATTATTTTAATTGCATCGGTTTTAATGTTTTTAATGGCTCTTAATATGTTAGGAATCATTAAGTTAAAAAGAATAAAGTTTTGTAATTTTAAAAGAGGTTCTCATAGTGCGTTTGTAATAGGTCTTTTAAATGGTTTTATGCCATGTGGTCCATTACAAGCAATGCAAGTATATGCCTTATCAACTGGTAGTTTTATAAATGGGGCATTATCAATGTTTTTATTTGGAATAGGGACAATTCCTCTAATGTTATGTACAGGGATTCTTCTAAATTTAGTAAAAGGTAAAGGTAAGATTGTTATTAACAAAATTGCATCAGTTCTTATATTGCTTTTGTCCCTAGTAATGTTTAATAGGGCATTATTAACATTTGACATTGATATTTTTAAGAGTTTTAATAATTATGAATCATTTACAGCATCAAAAATCCTAAATGGTATTCAAGTTATTGAATTTGATTTATCTTACGACAATTATCAAGATATTATTTTACAAAAA